>CAKVND010000001.1 GCA_934777245.1 uncultured Candidatus Melainabacteria bacterium
ATGGTTATCGGTATTCCGAGAGGAATGTCATTTTACAACAATTATCCGTTTTGGTACGGTTTTTTTACAAGTTTAGGGATTAAAATAGTTTTATCTGACCCGACTACAAAACAAACCATGTCTGATGGTTCAGCTCTTGTAGTTACTGAAACTTGTTTGCCTATAAAAATTTATTTAGGACATATTTTGAATTTGATGTCAAAAGGTGTTAAAAACATTTTTGTTCCTTCACTTCAATCTATTGCACCTAAAATTTATAACTGCTCTAAAATCAGAGGATTGCCTGATTTGGTTAGAAATGTTATCAAAGGCGAAATTAATATTATAGAACCAACTTTGGACAAATCTGCTAAAAACCAAGGACTTTATACATTTTTAGAAGAAGCTGTAAAACCTTTCGGAATTACAAATGTCGATGAAATTAAAAAAGCTTCTAAACAAGGTTGGAAGGTTTATAATAACTTTTTGGTTATGATGCGTTCAGGCATGAGTTACAAAAAAGCAATGAACTACGCGCTTCAAGGAAAAGTATTTATTGAAAATCCTTCAAACTCTGCGCCGATTAATGTTGCACTTGTTTCACACGGTTACAACATTTATGACGAAAGAGCTTGTATGAAGATTTTTGAAAAGCTTGAAAAAATGGATGTTAAAGTGTTTACTTCTCTTCAACTAACAGATGAACAAATGGACGAAGGCATCGTTTCACTTGGTCAAAAACGTTATTGGGCTAATGAATATGAAATGACAGGTACAGCAGGTCATTATCTTAAAGATAACAAAATCGACGGTATCATTACGCTTAACGCGTTTGGTTGTGGCCCTGATTCATTGATGATTGAAAGAATTACAAGAAAAGCTAAAGAAGCTGGAAAACCAATTCTTTCTCTAACAATTGATGAACATACGGGTGAAGCAGGCTTCATTACTCGTTTAGAAGCGTTTATTGATATGCTTTATCGTAAAAAACGTTCTAAAATTATTAATAAAATTTCTATGGATGGCGAATACGATTATGTTCCACAAACAAATATTTGCGATTCGTTGTTTGTAGAAAAGAAATAAGCAATATTAAATGAACCCCTCGCTCGATATATAAACGAGGGGTCTGTTAATAAAAGTAGGTTGGGCTTTCAGCCCAACAATAACAATTTGAGAGAGACCATGCTAGATTTCAAATCCACTTTAAGAATGGCTATAAATTCACTCAGAGTAAACATGTTACGCTCTGCACTTACGAGTTTAGGCGTGATTATTGGCGTCAGTGCCGTAATTATCATGCTAGCGGTCGGCTCAGGTGCGAGCAAAAAAGTTACTCAGAATATGGAATCTATGGGTACAAATCTATTAACCATTCGTTCTGCTTCCGCTAAATCAGGTGGTGTTCATATGGGAATAGGAACAAAACCGACATTGACGTCAAAAGATGCGTTAGCAATCGAAAAAAATGCAAGAAATGTTTTGGCAATTTCGACTTTATCATCTGAAAGCAAACAGTTGACTTATGGAAACCAAAACTGGTCGACAACAGTCTATGGAATTCAGCCGGCTTATTTGTATATCAAGAACTATGAAGTAGGTTCAGGCAGAGGCTTTGTTCAAGAAGATTTACAAAATAGCGCAAAAGTTGCTCTAGTGGGTGCAACGGTCGCTACTGAACTTTTTGGTGATGTTGACCCTGTCGGAAAAGTAATTAGAGTTGGCAATATTCCATTTAAAGTAATCGGACTTTTAGAAGAAAAAGGACAATCAGGGCCATTTGACCAAGACGATTTAATATTTATTCCAATAACAACCGCGCAAAAGAAAGTTTTTGGAACAGATTTCCCCGGAACGGTCGGACAAATTGTTGTAAAAGGTCAAGATGCTGACATGCTTGATGCGACAATGGAAGACATCAATGAAATTCTTACAAATCGCCATAATATCGGTAAAAATCAAGAGAAGGATTTTGAAATCAGAAATTCTGCGGAATTTCAAGAGAAAATGAAATCGACAGTTCAAACTTTCGCAATCCTACTTGCTTCAATCGCTTCTGTATCGTTGCTTGTAGGCGGTATCGGCATTATGAATATTATGCTGGTTTCTGTTACAGAAAGAACAAAAGAAATCGGGATTAGAATGGCAATTGGCGCAAGAGTTAGCGATATTAGATGGCAATTCTTGATTGAATCATTTTTACTCTCAATGATTGGAGGGCTTATCGGGGTTGTAATAGGGGTTCTTGGTTCTTATTTAATCACTGTATTTGCGCCATCTATGACAATTTCAATTTCGTTATTTTCAATTATTTTGGCGCTTGGATTTTCCGGAATTGTAGGCGTTGGATTCGGTTATTATCCTGCATACAAAGCGTCTTTATTGAATCCAATTGATGCTTTAAGATACGAATAAATTTATTTCTTAAAACTCCACAAATCTTTTTGGAATAAAACCAAAAATGGAATTAATTCTAAACGACCTACATACATATCAATAATTAAAATGATTTTTGAAACAGCATGCAATGGTTCAAAGCTTTGTAAAGGTCCAAGCAGACCAAATCCGGGTCCAACGTTACCAACAGCACTTACTGCCCCCGTAATTGCAACAACAGTATTTTTTTCAATCAAACCGAGTAAGAATGCTGAAACCACCAAAAACGCGATATAAAAGAATACAAACATCAAAGTTTGATACAAAATTTCCTTTGGAACAGAATATCTACCGACTTTTATATCAACAATCGCTTTTGGATGTAAAATCTTCATCATTTCGGATTTCATAATTTTATAAACAAGCATCCATCTCATAACTTTCAAACCACCACCGGCAGAACTTGCGCAACTTCCGAACATCATTGTAGCGAACAAAAGAACTTTACTTGCATAATCCCAGTTTGCAAAATCTACACTACAAAAACCGGTAGAAGAAATTATTGACGCAACGTTAAAAAATGCGTGACTTAAAGAATCCCACAAATTATAATGCATATTGCCAAACAACGAACAACTCAATGCAAGCGCAATCAGCATTACAAAACTAAAATAAACTTTAAATTCTTCATTTCTAAAAAGCACAAGCGGATTGAGTTTTGCCCAAGCTCGGTATTGTAAATTATAACTTACACCTGCAAAAAACATAAAGAAAGTAATAACTGATAAAATAGCTCTATTGAAACCAACCAAGCTATTTGCATTTGGAGAAAGTCCACCACCGGAAACAGAGGCTAACGCATCGCAAACCGCTTCAAACCCACTCATTCCGGTAAATTTTAAAAGCAGAATTTCTAAAATTGTTAATCCGGCATAAACCTTCCACAAAGCAGCTGCTGTATTTTTTATTCGAGGTGTAAATTTATCCTCAGTAGGCCCCGGTGCTTCTGCAAAAAACAATTGTCGGCCTGCAATCGCAAATTGTGGCAAAATCGCAATAAACAAGACGATAATTCCCATACCGCCAAGCCATTGAGTTAACGAACGCCAAAAGAAAAGCGTTTTGGGATAATCAAACGTTGTTAAAATCGTTGCACCGGTTGTTGTAATACCGGAAGTCGCTTCAAACAAAGCGTTCAAAGGGCTTATTCCAAAAAATAAATAAGGAATTGCTGCCAACAAACCCGCAAACAACCAAGAAAATGTTACAACGCAAAGCCCTTCCGATTTTTTAATATCGTTAATGGATTTTATCGACTCAGTTCCTTTAACAATTTTTCTTAAAGTTACTGATATGAAAAACGCCGCTGCACAAGCAATTAAAAATGGTAAAACTGCGGTGTATTCATGATAAAAAAGTGCTACCGCAATCGGTACAAGCAAAACAATGCTAAAATACATTATGCTGAGGCTGAAAGAGTATGCTAAATAAGTTAATCTCATTTAATTTCCTCAAAGAATTCTCTGATTATTGGCGCATTTTCACTTGTTGTAAATATAATCAAATTATCGCCGCTCATAACCTGTGTTGTACCGTTTGGAATGATAATTCTTTTACGACGCTGAATAACACCGACAATCGCCTTAACCGGTAATCTTAATTCCATAATCTTTTTTGTTTCATAGTGTTCAGGAATTTCAATAACCAAAACTTCGCCTTTGCCTTGTTCAACAGTTGCCAAAATGCCAATATTAGTTTCTTTTACATTATTTTTAATTTCGTTTAATGCAGCGGTTTTTGATGAAATTGCAATATCAATTCCGACTTTTTCAAACAACTCTACATTCGTACTCTTTGAAACTCTTGAAATTACACGGCCTGCGCCCATGTGTTTGACAAGAAGAGAACACAATAAATTCTTTTCATCATTATTTGTAACGCTTACAACAACGTCCGCATCAGAAATTTCTTCTTCATTTAAAAGCTCAATATCAGTCCCATCACCGTTTATAACAAGTGTATTTTCAAGTTCTTGCGCTAAAAATCTGCAACGATCTTCATCTTTTTCAACTATTTTTATATTAAGCTTCAATGCTTCCAAACTTTTTGCCAATTTTAAGCCAACATTACCGCCACCGATAATCGCAACAGTTTTTACAAATTCTTTTTCGTGGAAAAATTTACCTGCTAAAATATCTAAAGAATGAGAAAGTCCCATGAATATGACTTTATCGTCCTCATGAAGCACTGTTTCACCATTCGGTATAAACAATTCGCCATCTCGAGTAATACCTACGATTACAGTATCTTTTGGAAACTCACAATTTCTAATCATACTGTTGACTAGTATTGAGTTTTCGGCAATTTTATATTCTAATAACCTTGCGCGTCCGTCAGCAAAGTTTTCGACATCTAAAGCCTTAGCAACAGTAATGATTCTAAAGATTTCTTGCGTCATGAGTTCTTCCGGCCAAATAATATTGTCGATATAGAAATCACAGTTATATTCTGCATCTTTTGCCAAACCTAAAGAAGACTTGTATTCTTCTTTACGCACAAAACACATTGTACGGACTGTGCTTATTCTTTTTGCAGTTAAACAAGCAACTATATTCAACTCGTCAGACGCAGTACAAGCAATAAATACGTCCGCATCTTTAATGTTGGCTTGTTTAAGAATTTCGATATTCGATGCGTTACCCGAAATAAAACCGACATCAAGCTTGTTGAACGCGTCGACTTTAAATCTTTCATCATCAATTACCGTGATATCGTTATCTGTATAAAACTCTGTTGCAATCATTGAACCGAGTTCATTTGCCCCGAAAATTATAATCTTCATAGGATTATTTAACGCCAAATGTAGGGTAAAGTCAAACAAATAATATACTATCAATGAAACAGGCATTAAAAAAGGCTTGAAACTAATTCTTGCTCTAATAATAGAAAAACTAATATAAATTATTTAGAATTATATCTTGATTCAGGTTTAACTTGGACTATTTTTATTCCGTTCTTACTAGGAACAACCTTATATGGCATTGAAAATAGGTTGGGCATACTTGCCCAACAAATAAAAGTTCTCATTTCATCTGGTACTTTTTATCAAACTAAAAGTTAATTATAATTTATTTCCATTAATTTGTTTATTTCACGTATAAATGAACAGACCGTTTGCGAATAGTGTACGTGCAGTTTACGAAAAACGGATTATATTAATAAATTTTTATTTTCATTTCGAGATTAAGACTTTATAATATATAATATGATTATTATATTATATTAATAGTAAAGGGTTTGTATGGAAAAAATGATTAACAAATGGCTTAGTGCTGGCATGATAACCCAAGAAATCGCAAGTGTTTTATTGGATGATGTTAAGAAAGAAAAAGCTAGGCAATATAGAATTAGATTAAATATATGCATTTATACCGTTGCTACAGTTCTTATAGGAATAGGAATTATAGCATTTATTGCTGCGAATGATTGGTTATTAGCAATATTAACAGCATTACCAGTTTTACAAATACTTCTTATGCTATTCCTCGCAATTTCAGCACTATTTTTGGGTTATAAGTTGGCATATGAAGAGAATAAATTTCCGAAACTCGGTCATACTATGATATTTCTTTCAACATTGCTAATTGGTGGAACGTATGCCTTAACAGGACAAAATTATCACATTAACGCAAATAGCAGTTCATTAGTATTTCTGTGGATGTTGAGTATTTTGCCTGTTGCATACATATTCAAAAATTTTGCTATAAATGTAGTCGCTATAATATTATATATATTAGGAACGATTTTCTATTATTTAGAATTATGTCTTGATTCAAGTTTAACTTGGACTATTTTTATCCCGTTCTTATTGGGAACAACTTTGTATAGTGTCGGCAATATCCCTGTTATAGTTGAAAAATTTAATAAATTTTCTATATCATATAAATTAACGGGTTTAGCTCCAATATTTGTAACTCTTTTGATTTTGACCTGTTCTGTAGAGAGAACTTATGAACAAACATCTCCATATTATATAGTTCCAATTGTTTTGTTAATAGGTTTAAATTTTATTAATTTTGCAATGAATAAAAATAAAAATTTATTATTTAAAATTGAAACGGGCTATATTATATCATTATTATTGAGTTTACTCCTTATGATTACTTTGTCTTCAGTATCTGTTCCATGTGTAATGATTCTTGCAAATATAGCAATAATTACAATGATTTCAGCAGGATATAATTTCGGCTATAAATTTGAAAATAATAATATGATAGCGCTTACGAATTGGTTTATAATAATATATTTAACTGTAAACTATTGTCGTTGGGGGTGGGATATGATGGATAAGGCATTATTCTTTATTTTTGGTGGTATTGGTTTACTTGCTCTTGGTATGTTTTTAGAAAATAAAAGAAAAAAAACAATAAAAAAGGATAAATAGTATGAATTTAAAAAAACTAACAATAATTATTTGTATTATATGGACAGTAATCGTTTCTTTTTGGGTTATTAAAAGTGAATATATTTTAATAACAGGTAGAAAAGTTCTTTTAAAAACTATCCCTGTTGATCCCAAGGATTTATTAATGGGCGATTATGTAATTCTAAATTATGATATCAGCCAAGTTCCGGAAAGATATAAAAATACAAAGTATAAACCGAATGAAGAAGTTTATGTTGTATTAAAAACAGATAAAGATAATATTGCAACTATTGACCGAATACAAACTTTTTCTGAACCAGATGACCCTTTATACATAAAGGGGAAAATATCAAAATGTAATACAATAGTCCCTTTATGGAAAACTGGAACTTGTATTAATTATGGAATTGAAAGCTACTATGTTAAAGAACATACCGGCAAAGATTTGGAAAAAAATCTCAGAGATGGTGCATTAGTAAAAATAAGCATTGACAGGCAGGGGAATGCAAAAGTCAAAGAATTTATAGAAAATAAATCTATTCAATAGGTCCATATTGTGCATACTCAGAAAAGAATAGACAAGCTTGACAAAACAATCAAAGATACTTTTGAATCTGGCATGTATAAATTTAGTCAAAGTCTTTAGAAGAATATCGAAGAATGGGAATTTGAAAGACGAAAATTAATACTTGAAGAACAAGAAGTAATAAAAACTACTAAAACATTTTGCAAATAAACTTGGACTTTGACAAATTTTAATTAAATAATGATGAACATTTATCATTAATATCCAGCGCGATTTCACGTGCTTGTTTTTCTTTTATTCCAATATTTTTAGCTACTGCTAAAATATCTTCAAGTGTTGGATTTTTACCTTCTCCATTGATTGTTGTAGCGTGTTCACCATTAAAAGACGAACTGTAAGTTAAATCATAAGCAGGCGATAAATGCCATTCCTTTTTCTTGTCGTTATATAAAAAAGAGAAATTCTTAGAATGGTCATCTCTGTTGTGTGCAAAAACATTAAAACACATCAACTTATATAGCTGTTCAATATCTTGATAATTTTTGGTTAATTCTAACGTCAATTTCATCAAAATATTGTAATCAAGATTTGGTAATCTGTGACTTGTTTCCAGCAATCCGCTAACTGAAATCATATGAACCTTTTTCTCGTTTTGACGGTCAAATCTTTTAATACCAAAATATCCGGAACAAATTTTAGAATCATATAGTTTTGTTTCTGTCATTTTTATTCCGCAATCTTTTGCAACCAGAGAATATTTATATTCTTGTTCACCTATATTTTTTAGATCTTGTGACGACGGAAATTTAATAATCCAATCTTCACCATTAATTTTTGTCAAGATTTTTGGTCTTGCACCGCCTGAAGAACCACCTAATTTAAAAAGTTCATCTAAATTGCTTGAATCTTGTGATTCCAATATTTTTGAACATTCTTGCGCTAATTTGTCATAATCAGAATCTTGTTCTGGAGATTCAAATTTGTGTTCAGGCTTATATGTTAAAGCCCCCATTCCGCTTTCTTGCACAACAGCAAGACGATTTAAATTATCTATTTTACTTGGATTAATTTTATTTTTCAATAATAATCTGTCGACAAGTAGCCTTCCCCAACCGTCAGGCAAACTGTCATTAAATACGCCGAATAAACCGTCAAATGGTTCGTATTTAGGTATAAAAACTTTTTTCTCTAGTGGTAATGAAAACGGAGAAATACTGAATCCATTTGCAATCCATTCATTGTCATATTCAAACGCAACTAATCTATCCGGAGTTTTAGCTAAAGTCCCGACAAATTTATCATTATAATAAACTTTCAAATACTTGTAATTATCCATTAATTACCTCATCAATTGAAGTATAAGTTTTGTTTGAAAATAAATTTTCAAAACTACTATCCAAATCAAGTGCGATTGCAATTTTAATGAGTGATTGCAAAGAAACTTCATGCTTAGTTTCAAATCTTTTTATGCTACCTAAACTCACGCCAGACTTTTGCGCAAGACTTTCTTGTGAAATTTTCAACCTTTTACGTCGTTGCTTAATTTTTTCAGCAAGATTTTTAGCTATTTCATTAGGTGTTTTTTGATTTAAAAAAATGTTGTTCATAGATAATATATTAACCCATTATGCCATTTTTGTCAATAAATAGATAATATACTATCTGCTTATTGTAATATTCATACAATATAATTTTAATATGTTGCATTTCTGGTGGAAACGTTTGTCTCCGTCGAGTTTTAGGATTCGGAGATATTTCTTCCATCACCCCGTTTTATCCCCGTTTAAAATATGTTCAAAAGAAAAGTAGGTCCGGAAGTTTGAGAGAATTCTTAATTAACAACGGATAATGCACAAGGATATTTCACAAAAGGAACAATTGAACAACGAAGAAAAATTCTTGAAATTATTTCAGAAGAAATCACATATAAAGATAAAAACTTTGATATAAAACTAAAGCCGATATTCCAAACAATAGCAGAAAATCAGTACAATTTAGTACAAAAAAATGCTAACAATCGAACTTCTGAAACAGGCACTAAAAAAGGGCTAGAAACTAATTCTTGCCCTAATAATAGAAAAAACTCCCCAGGTTGGACTCGAACCAACAACCTACCGGTTAACAGCCGGTTGCTCCACCATTGAGCTACTGAGGATTATTTCTAAAACCATATTTAGTTTACTTCTCTATAGTAACAAATAAATTTTTTTTGTAAAGACCTTTTTTATATTTTTTTTTAAATTCATGTATTTGGAGTATTAAATCCGCATAATTGTGTTAATATATATCTATGCAAAAAGAAATCATGCCACTCAGAAATTACGCGCACATCGGCGATGCAGTTTGGGAAGTCTTTGTTAGAGATTATACAATTCTACAAACCTCAAACAGCAAGCTTCTTCATAAAATCACAACTGACCGAGTAAAAGCATCTTTTCAAAAGGACATGCTTGAATACATCATGCCAGACCTTACAGAAGAAGAACAAGAGCTTGCAAGGCGTGGGCGCAACTTATCAATTCCGGTTGCAAGACGTTCAATCCAGCACGAATATCGCCCTGCAACAGCGTTTGAAGTCTTAATCGGCTTCTGGTATCTCCATGACAAAGATAGGCTAAATTATTTTTGGAATAAGTTCAAGCAAACCGAATTTTTTAGTTAAGCCCTAATTCTGAATTAATACGATTCAAATATTCTGCAACCATTTCGCGCTCCGGATATTCGGTTTGCAAATCTCTAAGCTCCTTTCTTGCAAGCGCCAAATACCCTGTTTCATAAAGGATTACTGATTTCAAAAATCTTGCTTCAAAAAAATCACCAACCAACTCTTCAAGCGCTTTTTTATAATGTTTTTCAGAATAATACAAATTCGCAAGCGCAAAATGATATGTTTGATTTTCGGGCGCTATAGAAATTGCCGTATTATAATACTTTTTCGCGAAATCCAAATCACCTTTTTTATAATACGCATTCGCTAAATTAAAATAATAATCAGAATTTGAGCGTTCCTTTTTTATTGCACCAAGAAATGACGCAATCGCTGTCTGAAAATTTTCTCTATAAGTTTCAACAAGTCCAATAAAATTCAACTTTTCCGCAGTTAAATCCTTAAATTTATTAATAAAATCAAAACATTTATCTTTTTGATTAAGTGCATAATAAATTTGCCCTAAAAGAAGCAAAAAATCTTCATTTTCTTGATTAACATCACAAAACGGCAACAAAATATCAAACGCTTTTTGAAATTCTTTTTTGTAATAATAAGCTCTTGCGATTTCCATAACAACTGCAAAATCTTTCGTATCTACATTATACTCAAAAATCTCATCAAATTTGTTCTGTTTAATCAGCAGTTTAAAAATTTCCGCCAAATCCGAACTGGAATGAGAAACACAATAAATATTTTTTGCGGTCTGTTCAGCTTCTTGCCAAGCGTTTTTGCTGATAAAAATATTTTTTAGAAACTTCAAAGCCTCGATATGTGCAGGATTTTTTTCTAAAATCGTATCAATGTAGCTCAATGCTTTTTCTTCATTTCCTATTTTAAGATACAAATCCGCAAGTTCCAACAAAAGCTCTGTACTTGTATTATCAAGCTCTAATGCTTTATAAAAAACTTCAATTGCGTGTTTGTAATGTCCTTTGTTTTTTAAGGCAAAGCCTTCTTGCAACAAATTTTTAATCATGTTTTCTTAATCCGATAATTTTCGGCTTTTCTTCTTTCTCTTCTTCTTTTGGAGTATTAATAATTACTAAAACTTCGTCTTCACCTGACATTTTAAGATTATTTCTCGCAATAGCTTCCAAACCGGTAACGTTTGAGAAATTTTTTATATTATCTTTCAATTGTTCATTCAAAGCCAACGCAGAATCACGAGTTTTAGTAATTTGAACGATTTTTGCTTTGTATGAAACGATTTTCGAAATATTCAGAATTGCGCTAATCGTAATTTGAATCAAACAAAGCAACAAAACAACGGTTAAAAAAGAATAGTAAAATCCGTTTGCTGTCGAATTTGAACGTGGTCTGTTATCAACAGAAACTCTTCCTGATTCTTTCTTAGTCTTATTTACGACCCTTTTTGGTCTTCTTTCTGCTTGCTTGTATCGTATCATAAATCAATTATATAAAATTTTACTGTTAATTACAACTTAAAACCTGTTGAAAAATTAATTGCAGAGCTTTGTCTTCCGTTAGAATAATATGATTGAGCAACGCCCAATTCAAATTTCAAAGACTCTGCGTATTTTTTTAATGCAGGCGTATAAACTAATGTTATTTCATTTTTATTTTTTGGTCTGTTTACATAATTAGTAAACGAATTTTTTAACGTCAATTTATCAGTAATGTGCCATTCCGGAGTTATACGAACCGTACCATATTGCGTACCGACATCTTGAGAAGATGATTGCCTAAATTTTGTATCTAAAGAAAAATACTTAGGAGAATCGTATCTTAGAAAAACACCTGTAGTAGATTCGATTTGTGAAAAAGAAATTTCTTCACCCCAGAGCGAACCATAAGTAACCCCTTTTCCGATTTGATCAGACAATGTTCCACTGAGAGGAAGAATGTCTTTCAAATTATTTCTGCTTACTGACGCCCTTGCAAGGGCACTCCTGGGCGTGTTAGTGTTTGTTGTAATATTTAAGACGCCGACTGGAAGCGTAAGTGAACGCTGTGGGATATTTACCTTTGGTTTATCAACGCTTTCATCAAGATAAATCGTTTCCACAGGATTGTCATCGTATTCAACCTGTCCTTGAAGCTTGTATGTTTCCGTGATTTGCGCTTCTTCCGCAAAAGCCGGCGCAAAATTTAAAAACAATAAAGCTATAATCAAAAATCGTCTTAACATATCAATATTTTAGTTTAAAGAAATATCTATTTCAATCATTTATGTATAAAAAATATATTACACCATTAATTTTTCTTAAACAGTTTTTTCTCAAGCTCTAATGCTGTTTTTGTTTTTGCTAAACCACCTTGAGATGTTTCTTTTAAAAGTGGCGACATTAATTGACCTGTGATTTTTAGTGTATCAACAATTTCGTCAACAGGAATTTTACTTTCAACACCGCAAAGCGCTAATTCTGCCGCGGTTACAGCATGAACAGCTAAAAATGCGTTTCTTTTTATGCAAGGAACTTCAACTAAACCGCACACAGGGTCGCAAGTTAAACCTAGAATATTTTTTAGAGCAAGTGCTGCAGCGTTAATAATTTCGTCAACATTTCCGCCAAGCATTTGCGTTAAACCTGCCGCTGCCATTGCTGACGCAACTCCGCATTCAGCTTGACATCCTGCAACAGCACCGGCTAGTTGAACCTTGTTTGATACAAGAAGTCCTACCATGCCGGCAGTTAAAAGCGCATTGATTTGTTCCGCTTCAGAAATATTATTTTTTTCTGAAACGGCAACAATTACAGCCGGCACAATTCCGCAAGAGCCTGCTGTCGGGCACGCCACGATTCTACCCATTCTTAAATTTTCTTCGGCTGTAGCAAGCGCATAAGTTATAATCTTTTCAAAAGTTTTTCCAAATAAAGCACCACGCTTTTTAAATTTTTCAACAAGCTTAACACAATCATCTCCGCACCAATCACTAATTGATTTTTCTGTAGATTTAAGCCCATTTTTAATAGCGCCTTTCATTGCAAGCAAATCTTCCAAGACTTTTAGCCTTACGACATCAACAATTTCTTCCAATAAAACTGATTCGTTTTCTTGAGCAATTTCGAAAATTGCTTTGTCCTGTTTTTTGCACGCGTCTATGAGTTCTGAAAACGATAAAATTGTCATTATTTTAATTTCCTAATATTAGTTACGAAAAATACATCTTTGATTTGCTTAACTTGTTCAATAACATCCTCTCCAACAGGAATATCTAAAGCAACGGACATAGAAGCTGTACCGCCTTTTGAACTACGGTCGCAGTGCAATGATGCGATATTAACTTTTTGTTTTTGGATAATGTCACTGACTTTTGAAATCATCCCCGGAACATCTTTGTACATAAGTAAAATCGTATCGTAAGAGCCATCAATGTCAGATGCAAAGCCGTTTATGTTGTTAATTCTAATTTCACCTGCGCCGACAGAATCTCCTGAAACAACCATCTTGCCATCGTCAAAAATTATATCAACGGAATTTGGATGTCTTGAAATATCTTCTCTGTACTCGTACGAATAATTTATATTATCAACGATATCAAAAATATTTTTTATGCAGGCTTCATCAACCGAATAGCCTAAAACACCGGCTAGAAGTCCTTTATCTGTTCCATGTCCAAAACCTGTTTGAGCAAAAGAATTATAAAGTACAAATTTAACTTTTTTGAATTCATTTTTATAAATATTGCGCGCCATTAATCCAAGACGCACAGCACCGGCTGTATGTGAACTGGAAGGGCCGACCATTATTGGAGAAATTACTGAAAAAATCGATTTTTGTTCCATTTTTAGTAATCGTCCTCGTCGTCTTTCTTATCAGCGTTAATGTAGCCATCCATTACGTTGCATAAAGAATTTTGCCAATCGCTGTTTTTTTCAAGGAAGAAATCTGCGCCTCTTGCACGACATTGTTGTTCGATTTCTTTACGAGGTGAAGCTGTAATTACACCGATTACGGTTTTTATGCCATAAGCGGCTGCCAATTTTTTTAATTCTGTTAAAAGAATAAAGCCTTCACGCTCAGTTGGAATGAACAAATCCATAACAACGTATTCATATTTGCGTTTTTTAAATTTGCTAACTGCATCATAAATTTCTTGTGAACAATCAATATCGTAATCAAATCTTGATAACAAAACTTTTAATTGATAAGTGATAACGCCTAAATCGTCGACAATAAGTATTGCCGGACCGGTTGGTTCTTCCTCTTCTGTAGGATTATTACTTAAAGCTCTACTCATAATAGGTTTCTTGGCGTTTGCATTAAGTTCCTTTAAAGTATCGACAATATTTATCAACTGTTTTTTTAAATCCAAAAGTGCAACTTCTTTTGGAGGTTTTGAATTCGTTATGTTATAAAACAGATTAAGAAACTCGTCGTCAATTTCAATATTTGGCATGTTCACTCCTATTTACGTTTACGATTATACCATATTGAAATTAAAATGTAAGTCGTTTGTTTGATTGAAAGTTTTCTTTTTCTACATTCTAGGAGGTGGCGCATCATTAAACTTTTTCTTACCTCCGCCCTTAATACCGACAAGCACTTTTTCGCCTTCTTTTATATTATCTCCAATAACTTCTGTATAAGAATCATCACTTGCGCCGGTTTTGATATCTATTCTTGCAAGTTTTAATCCATCCTTAATCCAAAGCCCTTGAGTCTTGTATTTTTGACCATCGGTTTTCGGAGTAAATTTTAAAGCGATATTCGGAACGCAAAGAACATTTTCGTTTTTAGCAGTTATGATTGAAACATTCGCAGTCATCCCCGGTTTAAGCTTTAAATCGCTGTTATCAACAGTTACAATCACAGAATACGTTACAACATTTGAAACTGTTGTAGGTGAAATTCTAACTTGTGTAACTTTTCCATAAAATTCGCTGTTCGGATATCCGTCAAGAGTATAAGTTACATCTTGTCCTTCTTTAACTTCGCCGATATCAGCTTCTGAAACATTTACTTCAATTTGCATTTTCTCTAAATCTTGCGCTATTGTAAATAATTCAGGTGCCTGGAAACTTGCTGCAACCGGCTGTCCCAAGTCTATTTCACGAGAAATAATCATACCATCAACAGGCGCAGTAATTTTTGTATAATTCAAGTTAACCAAAGACTGATTATATTGCGCTCTTGCCTGTGTAATCTTTGCTCTTGCTGCATTTACTTGTGCCAAATCTGCTTTATAATCCGCTTCGGCTTGGTCAAGTTCTGATTTTGGAACAAAACTTCGCGCATAAAGATTTTTGTAACGTCTAAGAGTTTTTGCACTCATCTCATAAGCAGCTTGTTTATTAGCCAAATCCGCTTGTGCAGAATTTACAGAGGCTAAATTTTGGTCTACTGTTGCTTGGAAAGTTCTAGGGTCAATTTCTGCAAGCAACTGACCTTTTTTAACAACAGAATTAAAGTCAACATAAATTGCACTAATCAAACCTGAAACCGTAGAACCGACTGAAACTGTATTTACAGGATTAATTGTACCTGAAGCTTCAACTACTTGAGTGATTGTTCGTCTTTCAATCGGCGCTGTTTCGTATTCTACCTTGTTTTTCATCATGCCGGAAATTACCGTAAACACAATAAAAAACGCCACAACACCTGCCGTTATATATCTTTTCTTTATTGTTTTAATTTTATCTAAAATCTTCATACGTTATCCTTTTTGGAATTCTTTTGATTACTTTTGACTGTTAATTTACTTTTTTCTTGTTTCTTTAAATCCTTTTGAAAATCTTTAACATCTTCTACTGTCAAAGTTTCTTCTTGCGGAAGTGCAATTTCTCTTTCAAGCGTTGCTCTCGCTACGTTATAATTATAAACCGCCTGAACATAAGAGCTTTGAGCATTGTTATAATTCACTCTCGCGTCTTGGAGTTGAATATAATCGCCCAAACCAACACTGTATCGTCCGTCTGCAAGTTCAAGATTTTCTAAAGTTTGACGCACTTTTGTTTCCAATAATGGAATTTGTTTTTCAAGCTGAATCATATCAACATAAGCACTTTGAATATCAAAATATAAGTTTTGATTAAGCAATTCCACCTCGGTTTTTGCAAGATTAAGTTGAGAATTTGCAATATCAACTTCGTGCTTAACTTGCATCATATTAAATGTTGTATTCAAATTCACGGAAACATTCATTCCACTATCAGCATAATTACGATTATTTGCGTAACTATACCCTACTCCGCCTTTTAAATCAGGCAAATATTGACGTTTAGTAAGTAAAACATATTGTCGCATAGCTTTAACCGTAGCATTAAGAGCTTTCAAATCAGGACGATTTTCTTTTGCTATACTTACTGATTTTTCAAATGTATAAGGATATTTTTGGAAAACATAATCCTTCAAAAAATCCGCTTTTTCGGCTTTTACTGCATAAGTCGCGCTTGAAACATCATCAGGCAAAGTAAGAAGCTTTTTGTAGTTTTCAATGTTCGTCAAACTCATCGGTACATAAGGATTGCCTAGGTTAAAAGTTTCTGTATTTTTTATGCTATAACTCGGCGCATAAGCTACGTACATAGAATTATTCAAACTTACGATTGCGTTTTTATAAGTATTTTCAGCTTTAACGAGTGCAATTTTTGAATCACTCAAATTAACTTCTGCATTAACCAAATCAATTTTAGATTTCAAACCTTCATCAAAATAAGCAAGCGTTCTTTGGTAATTTCGTTCGTTTATCTGAACATTTAAACGCTCAACTTCCATCAAAGATTTTGCAGCCAAAACTCCGTAATATTGGAGTTTTACGTTATATATAGTTGTCAAAACCATTTCATCAAAATCGAATTCTGCTGCGATTTTGTTGAATTTTTCCATTCTAATATTCGCATCAGTTTTGCCGAAATTCCACAAAAGTTGTGATAAAGAAGCATCAAACCCAGGAAGTGTTCTTGTTTGATAACTTCCAAAGTTATGACTTCTTTCGCCAAAGCCCTGTTTATACCCTGCACCCAAACTAATACTCGGGAAATATGCCGATTTTGCGACTCCGACAGTAGATTTTGCAACATCAAGGTTTAAAATATATTTTTTGATTACAGGACTGTTATTAAGTGCGATTTTTATACAATCATTCAATCCCAAATCAGAATTTTGTTCAATTTTTATATTCTGTATTGCGCCTGCTTGAAGGCTCAAACTTAAACATAATGCAATTATTATAAACTTTATCTTATTTTTCATTGATCCTTTTGTTTATTTTTAAACACAGTAATACTACTACATTATAAACGACAATAAACAATAAGTGTTCATTTTTTTATATGAAATTTCGAAAACAATATTTACAAACTAAAATTCATATAACTTTTATAAATCGAATCCTCGTCTATACCTATATAACGCAAAGTTACAGATGGACTGGAGTGATTAAAGATTTTTTGCAAAATTGCAATATCACGATATTTTTTATAATGATGATATCCAAATGTTTTGCGCATTGTATGAGTACCAAATGCCATTTCAGGATGCAATTTTTCACAACATCGTTTTATTACATAATATGCTGTTACACGACTCAAACGATTATTAAATTTTGTTGAAAATAATGGTTCCTCATCAGACATATCAAGAACATAATTTTCTAACATAAGTTTTAACTTTTTATTTATTGGAAATTTTTTAAACTTTTTCGTCTTCTTTTCAATTAATTGAATAAACTCTTTTCCCTTCACATCACTAACATTTAATGCAAGTAAATCCGATATTCTAAGTCCGCTATTAATACCTAACGTAAATAATAATAAATCACGCGGATTTGCAGATAAATTTGTTTTAATTTTACGTATATCTTTAAGACTTCTAATCGGTTCTACAGTCGACATAAAAAACTCCTTTTATTAACACGCCAAATAACTTAAGCCATTTAAATTTATTCATATAAAAACTTAAAAATTTATAAAATGATATCCAAGACATGAATCGGCATGTTTACTAAAAAAAACAAATCGGTCTTGTAAAATTTTACAAGACCGATTTGTTCTTTTAAAAATTATATTTACCTTACATCCGATTGAACCATTACGTTGTTAAAATATTTATTCGCAACACGAATAATATCCGATGCTGTAACTTCGTCAATCATTTTTGTGTAATCATTCAAGAAATCATAGCCAAAGCCGTAAGCTTCAAACAAACCTATATTCGAAGCTTTTTCCGAATTAGTTTCCATCGCGATTACAAAACTACCTTTCAAACGGTCTTTTGCATCTTGCAATTCGCTATCAGAAACAAACTCCATTTTTAATTTATTCATTTCAGCTAAAATCTGTTTTCTTGAATAGTCTAAAGTATCCGGATTTGTGCCGATATAAGCCATAAACACGCCACCAAGCATTTTAGGCGAATAGCTTGTTCCAAGTTGATAAGCAAGACCATCTTTTTCTCGTAAGTTTTTAAACAAACGAGAACTCATGCCTGAACCCATAATAGTATTTATTACTTTTAGTGTTACAAAATCTTTTTTGTTGCTAACTCCTGCAGTTTGCCAACCGATAAACAACCAAGAAGTCTGCAAATCTTTAATCGTTTGAGAAAGTGTTTTTGGCGCAGTTAATTTTGTTACATTAAATTTTGAAAACTCAACTTTATTCAAATTCTTATTATGTAACATTGAACCAAACGCATCAATCATTTTATCAGAATTAACATTACCATTGATTGATACAATAACGTTTTTGGCATCTAAAATATTGTTATAATATCTTACAACATCTTCTCTTTGAACGCTTGGCAAAGTTTTTTCTAATATTTTATTTGAATGTGAATAAACGCTGTTTTCGAAAATCACAGTCTTAAAATTTTCTAATGCTATGTTCATCGGAACATCACGTTTTTGTTTAATCTTAGCCAAAATTTCTGAACGTTTTTTCTCTAATTCATAGTCATCAAAAACTGCATTATTTAAAACTTCATCCAAAATATCAAGAGTTTTGTCTATTTGCGCAGTTGTTGTTTGAACGTTGATTACAAAATAATCTTCGCTACAGTTTGCGTCAATTTCAATTCCGTTTTCGTCCAAAATTTGAGCAAGTTCTTGTGCTGAATATTTTTTTGTTCCTTTCAAAAGCGTTGTTGCAGTAAGTGTTCCTTCACCTGCAACTTTTTCTAAAAATTCTCCGCCACGCGCGATTATGCTGATAGCGATAATGTCGTTGTTTTTGTTTTCATTAACTAAAAGAGTTGAACCATTATCAACAATATATTTTATAGTTCCATTGTGTTCAGAAACTTTTGTTGCACTATGTTTTACTTCAGCTTTTACATTGCTGACTTTTTTTAAGTTTTCAGGTAAAACTATTGAAACCGCACTTCTATTTACGCCCAAATATTTATTAGCAGCCGCTTTAACTTCTTCTGCCGTAACTTTTTTTACGCATTCAACATAATTATCGTATAAAAGAGAACTATTTGTTAAAGCCATAATATAGCCGAGCTCTGATGTTATATTAGAAGTCGATTCTCTTGAATAATACGTATCTTGAATAATCATATTTTTTGCACGGTTAAGTTCTTCATCGGTAATGCCGTATTTCTGAATATTTTTAACTTCTTCAAAAATTGATTTTTCTAATTTGTCTAAACAAGTTGGTGTAAAATTAGCAGTAATATAAAATATGCCATCATCTCTAAAGCTTCCGTTTGATGCTGAGATTGAATAAGCAAGACCTCTTTGTTCTTTTATGTCACGATAAAGTCTTGAGGATTTGCCACCACCTAAGACTTCTGATAAAACGTCAAGCGCGTATGTTTCTTTGTCGGAAATATTCACACCGCGGAAACCAATCATCATATAACCTGATTGCGTGTCTGTATAATCTATTTTACGTTTTTGTGTCTGAAGCTGACCTTCTTTTCTAAAAGATTTTTTTATAGGTTTTCTATATTCTTGATTAAAGCATTGTTGAATTTTAGCAACTGCTTTTTGAGTATCAACATCACCAACAACAAGAGTAACCATATTTGACGGTGCGTAGTATTTATTAAAATAGTCTAAAATTTCTTCCCTGCGGATAGTTCCAATTATATCAGATGTACCGATAACTTTTCTTTTATATGGGTGTGTTGTATACATCATGTCGTTTAAATTGTCGTAAACTTTTTTAGAAGGTGTGTTGCCGTCTTTTGCAATTTCTTCTAACACAACTTTACGCTCTTTTTCGAGTTCTTTACGTGGAATTTGAGGATTTAAAAGCATATCAGAATGCAATTCCATAGCCTTATCAAAATGTTCTGATGGTATTGTAATATAATAGTGCGTAAAATCTTTGCTTGTCGCTGCGTTTACAATTGCACCTTTTGATTCTAAGATTTTATCAAACTCTCCTGTCGGATGCGCTTTTGTACCTTTAAAGAACAAATGTTCCAAAAAGTGTGCAACACCATTATTGGTATCGTTTTCGTTTATAGAACCTGTTTTTATCCAAGTGTCAATTGTAACAATCGGATTGTTTTTAATTTCATACACAACAACGGTTTGTCCGTTCGGAAGTTTTTGTGTTGTATAATTTGCTGCCCAAACACTCGCCGTAAAAATCAACATTACTAAAACAGTAAAAATTTTCTTCATATTACCTCTCCGCACATATATATACGTACATAATAATATAGTTTGTTTAGAATTTCTACTGTATTAGTGTCTAAAAACTCTCAACTTATGATATAATAGTAAAAAAGTGGGGATTATTTTATGTCAAAAACTTTAATTCTTATAGACGGACACGCACTAGCTTACCGCCAGTTTTTTGCGCTTGAAAGAACAGGAATGAAGAATTCTGAGAACCAACCAACTTGGGCGGTTTACGGCTTTTTTAAAGCTATTTTTGATTTATTGGCAAAAATACATCCCGATTACATAGCAGTTGCGTTTGATGTAGGCAGAAGAACATTTAGAACCGAAAAGTTTGAAGAATATAAAGCTAACCGCGAAGCCATGCCGGACACTATGCGCAGTCAGTTAGGCATAATTTGCGAAGGCTTAAAAGCTTTTGATATTCCTATTATTACAAAAGAAGGTTTTGAAGCTGATGACGTTATCGGAACAATTTCAAAAAACGCGTCAGACAAAGGTCATAACACGCTTATTTTAACAGGCGATCAAGACAGCTTTCAACTTATTGATAAAGACGGAACGGTAAAAGTTCTTATCCCTTCAAAAGGCGAACTGGTTGAATACGATTGGAACAAGGTTTACGAAAAACTTGGCGTTTATCCTGACCAAGTTATAGATTATAAAGGTTTAAGAGGTGATACTTCGGACAATATCCCCGGAATTCGCGGTATCGGAGAAAAAACTGCACAAAAGCTTTTGAATAGATATAAGCACCTTGAAGATGTTTTGGCCGATTGCGATAACATTCCGGAAAAAGCTGTTCAAAAAAAGATTTGCGAACAAAAAGACATTGCGATTTTGTCAAAAGATTTAGCTACAATCGTTAGAAACGTGGAACTTGATTTTGATATTGATACCGCAACCGTTACTTTGCCTAAAATAGAAGATGTTTCTGCGTTTTTAAGAAAAATGCAATTTTATACTTTTATCAAAAACATTGATAAAATTTTAACTTCATTTAATCCAAATGCCGAAGTAGAAGCGAACGAAAATCTAAATTTGTTTAATCAAGCGCCTAAACAAGATAACGTTCAGCAGAGTCTTTTTGCTCAAGCGATAAAAGAAACAGTAGAAGAAGCAAATATTGAGTTTAAAATTGTTAACGCAAATAACATTGAAGATATTTTGGCTCAACTGGAAAAATCTGATAGAATTGCAATGAAGTTTTATTCTGATGAAGGTAAAATCGTTTCTGCTACAATTTCTAACGGTGAAAACTTCTTCTTTGGCGCAAACGAAGTTGAAAAACTTAAACCTATTATTGAAAATCCTAGTGTTAAAAAAATAGGATTTGACGCAAAATCTGATTATCATTTACTTTTAAACAACGGTTATACTTTAAAAGGTTTAGAATATGATGTACTTTTAGCAAGCTATGTTAAAGACCCTAACAGAAAACATACGCTTGAAGCTCAAGCTCTGGATTTTCTAAATCATATTATTATGTCAAATGAAAATGAAATGGGCAAATGCGACGAAGCTTATACGATTTTTAGACTTTATGAATATTGGCAAAAAAATTTGGATGAAAGAGAACAAAAAATTGTTAACGAAATTGAAATTCCATTGACTTTGGTTCTTGCAAAAATGGAACACACCGGCGTAGCAATTGATTGTGAATATTTAAAAGAACTTTCTTCTTATATGACAGAAAAACTTGCAGAACTGGAAGATTTGATTTATCAACTTGCAGGCGAACCGTTTAACATCAATTCGCCAAAACAAGTTGCAGAAGTTCTTTTTGATAAATTAGAATTGAAAACTAAAAAGAAAAAATCTCGTTCTACAAGTGCTGAAGTGTTAGAAGAATTAGCACAAGAGTATGAAATTTGCGAGTACATTTTACAGCATAGAAAATTTGCGAAACTAAAATCTACTTATACAGACGCATTGCCAACTCTTATCAGTAAAAAAGACGGTAGAATTCATACAACTTATAATCAAGCCTTGACAGTTACGGGACGTCTTTCTTCTTCCAATCCGAATTTACAAAATATTCCGATAAGAAGTGAAGAAGGAAATAAAATCCGCTCAGCTTTTTGCGCTATGGATAAAGAAAATTCGCTTATTTTATCAGCCGATTATTCTCAAATCGAATTGAGATTGTTAGCACACGTTTCAGGTGATGAACATTTAATCCACGCATTCACCAGCGGAGAAGATGTTCACGCAATGACAGCCGCAAAAGTCTTTGGAGTAGAGTTAAAAGACGTTACGAAAGAAATGAGAAGACGCGCTAAGGCTGTTAATTTCGGTATTGTCTACGGTCAATCTAAATATGGACTAGCAAAAAGTTTGGGTATAACTAATGCGGAAGCTCAAGAGTTTATAGACAAATATTTTGAAACTTATCCGAAAGTTAAAGAGTATATGAATAATGAAGTCGAATTTGTAACTCAAAACGGATACGTTGAAACAGCTTTTGGACGTAAAAGATACTTAGCGTCAGAACTTCAAAGTTCAAATTATCAAATAAGGGAATTTGCTCAACGCGCCGCAATTAATCAACCATTACAAGGAACTGCTGCGGATTTGATTAAAATTGCGATGATTCGCGTAGATAAAGCAATTGACAAAATGAAAACGAAAATGATTATGCAAGTACACGATGAACTTGTTTTTGAAGTTCCAAAAGACGAATTAGAGCAATTAAAATCTATTATATTAGATTGCATGGCACTCAAAGACCAAAATCTAAAAGTTCCGCTTGATGTTGACATAAATTACGGCTCAAGCTGGAAAGAAGGATAATTTCTCAATCACTCGACATATTTTATAAAATCTCTCATTGCGCGAAATAATAATTGTAACAAAATACACTTATTAATTTTAAAACTGTTACATTTTTTTATTCTTTATAATACAATAATTTTAGAGGTGATAAATGTTTAACGAAATTAAGACGCACGAGATTACGGTCGACATTGTTATTTTGACAATTAAAGATGATGCATTGCAAGTGTTACTTGTAAAACGTAATAATGAACCATTTAAAGATAAATGGGCAATTCCTGGGGGATATGTTAGAATGTCCGAAAACCTTGATGAAGCTGCAATGCGCGTACTTAAAGAAAGAACAAATGTTGACAACATTTATCTTGAACAACTTTATACATTCGGCGACCCTCTTCGTCACCCTGTTTCTCGTGTAATTACTTGTGCATATTTTGCACTTATAAGAGCAGAAGATTTTAATGTAGTTACAACTTCAGATTTGGCTTGGCATAAAGTGTTCGACTTGCCACCTCTAGCATTTGACCACAAGGAAATTATTGAATACTCTCTAAAACGTACAAGAGAACGTTTGGAAATGTGTCCTGTGGCTTATCAATTGTTGAATGAAAAATTCACTCTAACTGAAATGCAAAAAGCTTATGAAATGATTATGCAGAAAAAGCTTGATAAACGTAATTTCAGAAAAAAAGTTATTACAACCGACGGATTGAGAGAATTGAACGAATTTTCTAAATCATCATCTAAGCGTCCAGCTAGACTTTACACTTTCGATAATATAAAATTAAACTCAAAAAGGGCGCATTTTATAAAAAAGGAGACTAAATGTTAACATTTTTTTGGACTTTGCAGGTTTTATCCGCACTATTACTAATCGTATTAATTCTTATGCACTCTCCTAAAGGCGACGGAATCGCAGGGATAGGTAACGCAGCACAAATGTTTTCTTCACAAAAAAGTGCAGAAAAAGGCTTGAATAAACTAACTGGGATTGTTGCATTAGTATTTGTAATTTGTGTATTCTTGCTAGGTTTTGGTATTATCAAATAATTTGGAGCATAAATGCTTAACCGATTTTCAAGAACAGAACTTTTGCTTGGTCACGAGGGGATTGAAAAATTAGCGTCCGCTCGTGTTGCTGTGTTAGGGATTGGCGGAGTCGGCGGTTATACGGTAGAAGCTCTTGCAAGAAGTGGAGTCGGAGCATTTGATTTAATAGACGATGACAAAATTTGTATCACAAACGTAAATCGTCAAATTTATGCGTTAACTAGCACTATCGGTAAATACAAAGTTGATGTGGCAAAAGATAGAATTTTGGATATCAATCCCGACGCAATTGTTAATACTTATAAAATGTTTTATACCCCTGAAACTGCGGATGAGTTTGATTTTTCAGGTTATGATTATGTAGTAGATGCGATTGATACAGTTGTCGGCAAATTAGAAATTATTGAACGCGCGAAAAAAGCCGGTATTCCTGTAATTTCTTCAATGGGTGCAGGCAATAAAATGGACGCTACAGCGTTTGAAGTTGCCGATATTTCAAAAACATCTGTTTGTCCGCTTGCAAAAGTAATCAGACAAGAATTAAAGAAAAGAAAAATTAGAAAAGTTAAAGTTGTTTATTCAAAAGAAATTCCAATCAAACCAAACGACGATATTGAAATTAGTTGCAAAAAACATTGTGTTTGCCCTCCAGGAACCGTTAGAAAATGTACAGCAAGACGCCAAATTCCGGGGAGTAATGCGTTTGTGCCTTCTACTGTTGGTTTGATTATTGCAGGAGAAGTAATAAAAGATTTGATTGGATACAAAAAATAAAAATTAAAAAGTTTTTATTCTTCCAAATCTGATTCTAAACCATATCTAATATATGCATAAGCATTAAAATCTAATGAACCGAATATAATTTTAACAAAATTTTTGTTATACGGAATTAACTTTACAAAATCTAAACTTTCGCTATCATAATCGTCATTTGTTTCGCAGGCTCTAACTTTACCCTTGAAAAATTGCGATTGATAGAACGACAAATAGATATCGTTATTTTTATCACGTTCTGCAATTACTTTGTAATACCCTTTGTCAAGCGGATTTTCGTCTATAATTAAGTTTACCGGAACGTTTAAAAGCAAACCTTCGTCATTTTTACTTTTAAGCGGAGTTAGTCCTTGAATTTCGCTGTCAGGTGAAAGCTCAGAATGCAAACTCGTTCCGCCGCCACTAATTTTTTTTGCTCTTTTCTTTTGCTGTTTTTTTTCTTTTTGTTTCTTCTTACCCTCAAGCGTGTTTATAGCATCTTCAAATTCTTGATTTGTAATAGACTTTTGTCCATCCCAAGCTCTGTCTATTCCTGAAAAATCATCCCAACTTTCTGCAAAAACTATAGTTGGTATTATTAATAAACAAATTATAGTTAATAAAAAAGCTTTCTTCATACTTATATTATTTAACAAAAAATATCCAAAAGTAAATAAAAACTTTTATTTTTCTTTACTATCATGTATAATAGTATTAACTTTGTTTAAAGAGAGAGTTATTTAATGGCTGATATTAATATAATTATTATCGTAGTTGCTTTTGTTGTTGCAGTCGCAGCAATATACATTTTGTATTCAATTATTTTATACCAAGGCCCAAGCGGTAAAAATGGCGACGATTTACAACTCTCGACTAAAAATATTTTAGACCAAGTAGAAGTTCTTTTTGATAAAAAAGAATATTCGCTTGTCCAATTACTTGCAACAAAATATTTAGATCGCGTACCGAGCCATATCGAAGTTAGAATTTATCTTGCAAAAGCTTATTACGAAGACAAAAAATACAACCAAGCAATTAAACAATGTTCAATTATTTTAAAGAAAAAACCTAATGATGTTGACACAAGACAAGTTCTTGCCGATTGTTATGTAAAAAAACAACTTACACAAAAAGCAATCAAAGAATACGAATTCTTGTTTGAAAACAAAAGAGGCGATAAAAATGTAGTTAGAACTTTAGCTGAATTATATAGAGAATCTGACCAATTGTTTTCTTCAATTTCAGCTTACGAGGCTTTGTCTGACTTAATGGAATTAGATGAAGACATTGCAGATGTTCAATCAATTTTAGCAGAATTGAATGAAGAAGTACATGATTATCCTGCAGCTTTTGAAGCTTACAAAACTCGTTTAGGAATTTATCCTACGGATGTAAATACAAATAAAAAACTTACTGAACTCTACATTAGAATCAAGAATTATCCGGTCGCAATTGAGACTTTGCTCTATATGCTTACATTTGTAACAGATGCCAAGACTTTACTATGGATATACGAAACACTTGTTCAGTTGAGCGTTGAAACAGAAGATTTTGAAAATGCAATAGAATATTCTGAAAAACTTTTGGATATACAAGGTTCTGACAAATTTAAAGTTAGAAATGACATTGCAACATTCAATATTAAATTAAAAAGAATGGCAGAAGGTATTGCAATTTTAGAAGACCTTGCAATGATGTCACAAAACGGATTTGATGTAACCTTAGAACTTGCAGATGCTTATATCCAGACAAAAGAATACAAAAAAGCATTAGAAAAATATTTGCAATTATTAGATAAAGCAACTCCAAGAGAAGCAAAAACAGTTAATTTGTTAATTTGTGAATTGTATATATCTTGGGCAATTGATTTGGCTGAACAAGGCAAGATTGATGAATCTTTTGAACAGCTTAAAAATGCAGCTCAATACAATACATTAAATTCAGAAATTTATTACAATAATGCAAAAAACTATTATCAACAAAAAAATTATACCGGCTGTATAGAATCCTTAAATCAAGCGCTTGAGTACGATAAACAAAATCAATACACCGCAAAATATTTATTACTTCAAGCTGATGCGCATCACCAATTAGGACATTTCTTTGAAGAAAAGAAAGCACTTACTGATTTATTGAAATTTGATGAAAAGAATTCTGAAGGCTTATACCGCGTTGGTATAATGTACGCTTCTCAGCATGATATAAAAAAAGCAGAGGATGCTTTCAAGCAAGCCTTATTATATAATCCGGAATTAATTGAAGCTAAATATAATTTAGCTCTTTTATATGAAAATAATAATAAAGATAAAGCTAAAGAATTGTATATAGAAATCTTGGAACAAGACCCAACATTTGAAGAAGCTAAAAATGCTTTAAATGATATGTCTACATCTGATTTCTACTAAACATCTTCCGGAATATAGACTACAGCGTCACTTAAATAATTTCTTGCTGTTTCTATATCGGAAAATCTGGGTACAATTCTTTGATAGTCCTGTACAATGGATAAAATGTCGTCTACAGACATTTTAATAATTCTGCGCTCACCTGATTCAATAATTCTCGCCATAACTTCCTCTGCTTTTCATATCTTTGCTACAAAAGATTTATCGGCAATATTTTCTTAAACTTAAGCCAGAACTCTTTGAAATCAATTGTTTGCGTTAGGAAAGACTTCTCCGCTTTGAATATAAATTTCAAACTCTTCTTGAATATTCACGCTTGCAGCCGTCAAAATATAATCTTCTAAATGAATTTTTTTAAACATCTGAGCCGGTTTGCCAAGCTTATATTCTGCTTCGTACTTTGTCCACTCATTATAAAACTCTTCTAAAGTTGTACACTTAAATCCCATACGTTTAGAAATCTCTTCAAACTCTCGAAGCTTGATTTTTTCGATATCAATTCCGCAATCATAGTCAGAAAAAGCAAGCGCAATATAATCATTACTATGACTTATGCTAAAAAATTTTTCTCGCGTCTTTAAGAAAGGTTTTTTACCGTTAAAAACAATTTCGCGATTTTCTATTTGATAGAAATCTCTTAGAATTCTATCTACCATTAAATATGAAAGACAATGCTCGTTCCATTTTTTAGGATTAGAAATCTCTTTTTTTTGAAACTCTTTTAAAAGTTCTTTATGAACATTATCCGCATCAACTATCTCAATTACAAAAATATCCATAAATTAATTATAGTTAAAAAGGCGTAGTGGTCAAATGTAAAATGTTTTATTTTTTTATTTTGTTTTGTGGATTGCTTCGTCGTGCTGTCATTGTGCACTACTGTCCGGTAAAAATTAAGTTACAGTACTAATAAAAGTTTCTAAAAAGCTAGATTCTTCGGTTCTAATCGAACCTCAGAATGACGGCACACTTGAAAGTCTAACGCCAAGTCATTGCGAGGAGCAACGATTATAACTGGCGACGAAGCAATCCATTATATAAATTTTCGTAGCAATTCTGTAATATTACGTTTTCGAGTTTGTTAATAGGATATTTCACACAATAAATTTTAAATCCTCTTATTTACTTATTCCTTTTTTTACAAATAAGATTTACAATACTTTTATGGAAAATTTGTTAAAAATTAAAAATCTTAACCTTTTTTTTAACCAATATCAAGCATTATATAACGTTAATTTGGAACTAAAAAAAGGCATAATGCACGCACTTGTCGGAGAATCAGGTTGTGGAAAAACAATGACAGCAATGTCTGTTATGCGACTTTTACCAAAATCAGCAATAATTAAAAGCGGAGAAATTATTTTTAATGGTGAAAATCTTTTAGATTATAAAGAAAAACAAATGCGTGAATTGCGCGGAAACAAAATTGCCTTGATTCCGCAAGACCCTATGACTTCACTCAATCCATTGTACACAATCGGGAATCAACTTGTTGAAGCTATAAGAGCACACCGCAAAGTCAATCATAGACAAGCTTTAAGAAAAGCGCGCGAAGTTTTAGATTTAGTAAAAATTCCGGATGTCGACAATAAACTCAACTTTTATCCGCACGAATTTTCCGGCGGAATGAAACAAAGAATAATTATTGCTATGGCGCTTGCTTGCAAAGCAGAATTGATAATTGCAGACGAACCGACAACCGCTTTAGATGTAACCATCCAAAAACAAATTATGGATTTGATTGATGAAATAAAAAAAGAATTTAAAACAACAATTCTTTTAATTTCACACGATTTAGCACTCGTAAGCAATTATGCAGATGCCGTTTCTGTAATGTATTCAGGCCACATTGTAGAAGAAGCTCAAGCAAATGATTTTTTTAAAAACCCAAAACATCCATATTCTATAGCATTATTAAATTCTTTACCGGAAAAAAATCCGGCATTAAAACTTAAAACAATTGAAGGAGCACCGCCAAGTATTCAGGAAGAGATTTTTGGATGCAAATTTCATCCGCGCTGTGACTATTTTAAAGCTGGTATCTGTGATACAAAAAAACCTAAACTTGAAGAAACTGCTATTTATCATTCCGTTGCATGTTTTTGGCAAAAAAATTAGTTTGTTTTCTTTGTTCCATCTTCTTTGTGTTCATTAACATATTGTTGTGCAATCGTTGCAGCTCGTTTAAGAGTTGCATCTATTTCACCGTCTTTTTTGTTTCTATTGTACATAGCAACTACAGTATTTGCAGACTTGTATTTGTCTGCACTGCCGTCTAATGCCATCCTAAAATGATAGATTGCAGTTTGTAAATCTCTTTTTGTATACGAAACATCGTCTTTTAGAGTGCCGTCATCACGAACTTTTTCATTATATTTTTTATCAGAAGTTCTTCTTAATTTTGTACTATCAGCTTTATCAAGTTCATAATTATCAACTTCTGCTTGAAGTCTTTCTTTCTGAGCTTTAAGTTCTTCAATTTTTTGATTGATTTCATTTTCTTTAGCTTGTACAGCAGTTTCTTTATCTTCATTAGCTTTTTTAACTTCAGCTTCAGCGACTGTAAATGCTTTCTTTTTAGCATCAATGTCTAAATCCTTGATTTGCTGTTGAATGTTTGCTTTTTCTGTATCATCTGTAGCAGTCGCTAATTTAGCTTCTAATTCACCCTTTTTCTTTGTCGCATCGTCTAAAGCTTCTCTCGCACTTTTTTGTGTGCTTTCAGCATTTGTAATATTTGTATAATACTTTGCGTCGATTTCATTTTTGGGATCTTTAGCATTCAAATCTGCAATTTGTTTATCAATATTTTCAATCTGAGCTTTATTTTTTGCATAAGTTGCTTTATCACTTTGTCTTTCACTTTGAGATTGACTAACAGCCTTACCAACAACTCCAAATACAGAATTTGCAACTGCCATACCTGCCATTGCATCATAGTTTACATTGTTATAGAAACCAAAACCCATTGTACCGTATGGTGTCATACTACCAAATATACTTGAATTCATTCCAAAAGTACCACCGAAACTTCCTAACATAGAGCTAAAGTTTTGTTTAGCCCAATTTTGCCAAGAGGTATTATTTTGGTTAAAATTAATAATTGTCATAATTTATATCTCATCTTAATCTTACATATATATAAAGTGTATAAAAAATGCACAATTTCAAGAAAATAGACATTCGTAACAAAACTTTACACAAAATCCACTTGAGACTCCAACTCCCTGTCATCGCGAGACGTTGCGGCCATTCAGACAACGAAGCAATCCATTGATGTTTATTTAAGCATCGTAATAAAGGGAATCACCCCCTCTCCAAGGGGGAGGGTAGAATTGACTCGTTTATCTGAATGTCTTTAGCTTGTCCCCTCTCCTATGGAGAGGGTTAGGGAGAGGGTATTATAAACTATAAAAAACATTTTCACAAAACTAGATTGCCACGAAAATCTGGCGATTTTCTCACAATGACGCCACACTTGAAACTCCGGCACCCAGTCATTGCGAGAAGCGACTGCCATTAAGGCGACGAAGCAATCCATTGTATAAAAACAAACTAGCATATACTTTATCAACTTAAATTTTATTCAAACAGTAATAACAACAAAAAGGAAATTGCAAACACATTTAATTTTTTAATACAAACATCTTATTTTGTAAATTTTTGTAAAGATTATAACAAAATTCCTAAAGTTTTTGAAAAATATGCCGATAACATTATTACAAAGAATAGGGACAGACGGATATGGCAGAAACATTTAATCTGAATAATTTCTTACAAACGTACAAAACTCAAACATACGATCCGACAAAACAGCACGCAGCTGCTGAAGAGCGCATGGAAGAGCGTTTGCAAGAACAAGCAGCAGAAGCCGTTAAAAACAAAGGTTTTCTATCACTAACATTATCTGAAAAAATGGCAGAATTAGGAGTCGGCGAAAGGGTTCTTCAACAAGTTGCAGATACTGCAACAGGCCTTGTTACAGATATTGTTAACCCATTAAATGATTATTTAAAAAAATACGAAAATATTTTTGACCAAAGAGTATACCACTCAGAAATTCAAAGTTATGCAAAACAAATGTTCTTCGCTTCTCAAGCAATGAAACAAGAAGCATCCGAAGATACAACCGGACAAAACTTCGTATATGATATGTAATTCTCACTCCTTTTTTTTAATACATAACGTTCACACATAGTGTGAGCATTATTTTTTATAAAAATTAATTGTGCAAAAATTTATGCCATTAAGGTATAATTGTTTTTATGAAATACGCATTGGTTTTAGTAAATATAAAAGGACTTGGTGTTAAGACTTTTAGTTATTTAATTCCTGATGAGATGAAATCAATCATCCAAATCGGGCAAGCTGTTCTTGTGCCTTTTGGCAGACAAGGTTTGATTAACGCGTTCATTGTCGGCTTTTCAGATTATCTTCCGGGGGATTTTCGCGCAAAAAAAATAAATAAAATCATTGACACGACACCTCTTTTTTCTTTAAAATACTTAAAACTTTTAGAATGGGTGGCAAATTATTATTGTACAGATTTCGTAACTGTTTTAAATGCAGCACTTCCAATGAAATTAATAGAAAAAAACGCAAAAATAGAACTTTCTGTTGCTTTTATTAACGATGAAGCTGAAGGACTTACAAAAAGACAAAAAGAAATCCTTGTATTATTAAAAGAGCGCGGTAAATGTTCTTTAATAGAATTTGAAGAAATTGCCAAAACAACGCGAACAACGATGAAAAAGCTTGCGGAACTCGGTTGTATAAAAATTGAGCAAGAATATATTTACAGAAATCCGCTTGCAATCTTCAAAAACGTAGAAACAGAACCGCTTTACGAACTTTCAGGCGAACAAGTTACTGCTTACGAAGGTATAAAAGCTAAAATGAAATCACCAAACCCGATTTTATTACATGGCGTTACCGCTTCCGGCAAAACCGAAGTTTATTTTAAGCTAATCAAAGATGTAATTGATTCCGGTAGAAATGTTTTATTTTTAGCTCCTGAAATCGCCTTGGCGTCTCAACTTACAAAGCGACTTGCACGCAAATTCGGAATTCGAGATGTCGCAATTTGGCATAGTAGCATTTCTGAAGGTGAAAAATATGACGTTTGGCAAAGGCTTTATAAAAACGATATTAAAATTCTTGCAGGTGCGCGTTCGGCGGTTTTTGCACCTCTACAAAATATCGGTCTGATTATTATTGACGAAGAACACGAAAGTGCTTATAAACAAACAAATCCGGCACCAAGGTATGATGCAAGAATTGTAGCCAGACGCCTTGCACAATTCCACCAAGCGCCATTACTTCTAGGTTCTGCGACTCCGGATATTTCGACTTATTATTATGCGACGAACAATAATAATTTGTTTGAAATGCGAAAACGTTTCAACAATTCACCGCTTGCGAAACCACAAGTTATTAATATGCAAGAATATGGTAAAGCGTCTTATCGCGGTATAATTTCGAAACCATTACAAACAGAAATAACAGAAACTCTTGAGCGCAATCAACAAGTTATTTTGTTAATGAACAGACGCGGATATTCGACTTATACTCAATGTAAAGCTTGCGGAACGGTTATAGAGTGTCCGGATTGTTCTATTCCAATGATTTGGCACACTAGCGTAAAGAAACTAAAATGCCATTATTGCAATAGAGAAATGAGTTTTCCTGATTATTGTCCACAATGCGGTAGCGATGCGTTGTCTACCTCCGGAGTCGGAACGCAGAAAATCGAAACTTTGATTAAAGAGCTTTATCCTTACGCGCGAGTTGAAAGAATTGACAGCGACATTTTAACGAGAAAAAATGCGCATATAGAGCTTTTAAATAAATTCCAAAACGGTGAAATTGATATTTTAGTCGGAACGCAAATGATTGCAAAAGGTCTTGATAATCCAAACGTTACGTTAGTGGGAGTATTGAGCGCAGATTCAGGATTTAATATTCCGGACTTTAGAGCTTCCGAACGTGGGTTTCAATTACTCACACAGGTTGCAGGACGCGCCGGAAGAGGAGAATTTAAGGGTAAAGTTTTATTCCAAACATATAATCCCGATTATTATGCTTTTCAAACAGCTAAAGCACAAGATTATGAAAAATTTTTCGAAACTGAAATCAAAGCAAGACAAGAATTTGACTATCCGCCGTTTAGCCAAATTATTCGATTAATTTTATCTTCACAGAACAATTTTAGGGCTGAAAAATCAGCAATGGAAATTGCACTAAGATTGACTACAATGACTGAAAAGTTTGGTTTTGGCGAATACTTAGAAACATTAGGTCCAACTCCTTGTGTTATCGAGAAATTAAACGGTTACTACAGATTTCAAATTTTGATTAAAAACAAATTATCCCAAAAAGGACACGATTTTGTATCAAAATTTTTGAGCAAAATAACGCTTCCTAAAGACATAAAACTTGCAATTGACGTAGATCCTTTGGATATTTTATAAATAAAAATTATTTTTATAGACCAAATGGTCTATACAGTTAATCCTAAATTTTAACCTACTGATTGATGGCATGGGCATGTCAATTTAGTAGACTATTATTAAGGGAGAGAGAGTATACTATTATGAAGAGAACATTGTTGTTTTTGGGCATGTTTTTATCAATGTTAGCAGTTTCTGCAGAAGAAAATGTTTTACAGTCTATTGAAATCGTGCCGGTTAAGGATACATATAATATTGTTTTGGTTTCAGATAAAGCCGTTGACGTTAAGAAAACTGTTAAAGCACCAAATCAAATCACATTAAATATGAAAGATATTAGAGCTTCAAAAACTCTAAATACTGTTTATAACAACGTTTCCAACGTAGATACAGTTATGGTTGAACCTGCAGGAAATGGAATCAGTATATTCTTCCAAGCAGAAAATGCAGCGGGCGCAAGTGTTTCATTCGATTCTTTAGCTCCTGTTATGCCAAAGAAAGCAGAAACACAAAGCGTTAAATTGAGCAATCCAATTGAAAGCTATGCTCCGATTTATAAAGAAGATATGAATCAAGCTAAAACTTCAAGCTTATTTCAACGTTTGCAAAAATCTTCTGCAGTAGAAGGTATTAAAGATTCTGTTGATGAAGATACTGTTTCTGATACAGCAAACAAAGCTTTTTCTTTCGGACTAGTTGGATTGTTAGCTTTTGCAGTTATCAGATTATTCAAACGTAAAGAACCGGATATGAAAATCGGCCTATCTCAAAGCTTAACTGATAGAGAAATTGAAATGTACAAAGGCGCACAACAAATCGGTTCATCTCACATTGCTCCTGAAAAACCATTTACAACTGTTAATTATGGTTTAAACGCTTATCAAAGAGAAAACAGAAATCCTTATGAATCAGAAGCTCCAATTCATAATCCTAGATTGAGAAATTTTGTTAATCCAATACAACAACAAAATATACAAACAATGAGCCAGCCTCAAAGACAAGCAACAGCTGTTCAACAAGCAGTTAGAAAAAATACAACTCCTGTTAATACAGCACCCGTTAATCAATCAAATCCAAATATTGACAACTTGAAATTCTTGGAATCAATGACCGCAATTTATGAAAAAAGCGGCAGACACGATTTGGCACAAGGCTTGAAGGCTAGTTTGAATAAGAATTTGAAATAAATAATTAAATAATAAAAAATGGTGCATCTACAGATGCACCATTTTTTATTATTTAAACCAAATTAATAACATCCAGATTTCTAAATTCAAAAATCTTTTTCGTATTACCTTTTAATTTTTCTTCTGCCAACATTGCACCGACAATTGCTTCCAGTTGTGCAACCGGCATCATGTTGGTTGGAAGTTCATCGAATCCGTATTCAAACTTCAAAGCAGATTGCAAAAACTTGCAGTCTGCAGATGAACGTTCTTTATAATTCGAATAAAGATTAAACTTTTGTCTTGATAAATAAACTTCAAAACGCGAAATATCAACGCCTTCATTTTTTAAATTCAAAAAGAGTTCAGATCCTCTTGTCGAAAATCGCTGCATCCAATTATCACGATTCAGAAATTCTTTTTCATTAGAATGAATTAGTTGGTAAGGTTTAGATAGTACTCTCCATTTGCCTTCAAGCATTGTATTATCCCAAGGCAAAGAAATGCAAAATACAGAACTTTTTAATGAAGTATAATTATCAAAAAACAACTGCACATCATTCATTGAAAACAATTTATCGACATAAATAAGTTTACCGGTTGCAATTTCTCCTACAGCTACACCTGTTTCTATAGAAGAAGTCGGCCCTAATGAAATTCCGACAGAATGAGTTATCATAATCCAAAATCCTCGTCTTCCGGAATGTTTGTATTAAGCTTAATTACACGCTTTTCAACCGCCGGCATTACATTTGTATCATCGCTATTTTCAGGAACATCTTTATCAAGATTTACGTATAATTCCATATTTTTAGGCGATAATTTTTCACTCTTTTGCTTTTCTATCATTCGTTTTTGGTTTTCTTCCAACAGTTTTCTTGCAGCCGGAGAAATTGAATCGCCTTCAACTGCCGTGATAACCGCTTGTCTTTGTTTTTGAATAGCCTCTTGTTGACTCTTAGTTAATTTAAGCGTGTTATCGTTTCTAGTTTCAAACTCACGTCTGTATTTATTTTTCATAATCAGAATTTCTACGCGTCTGTTTGCCGGATCTTTAGGAGAAATTGCACCTTCTACCGGACGAGTTGCGGCATATCCTACAGCAGAAAACAAAGATGGAGAGAATTTAAATCGGTCTATCATATATCTTACGACAGACGAAGCTCTGGCAGAAGATAACTCCCAATTAGACGGATATTGTTGACTTCTAATCGGATCACTATCTGTATGACCTTCTACTCTCATATAGTGAAGAACAAATTTTTTACAAATTAATACTCCGACTTTATCTAGAAGTTTTTTTGCATTTCTGTCCAAATAAGCAGATGCCGGCGCAAATAAATATTTGTCATCAAAAGTTATCAACAAACCTTTATCTGTCATTTTTGTAGTAATACCTGATAATTCTCCGGCTTCAGACAATTCTCTTACAGTTTCTTCAATTTCGTTGAAAGAAGTTTCTTCATACTTAGGACTTATGTATTCCAACATAAGGCTTGGAATAAATGAATTTGCTTGTTGTTCATCAAATAATGAATCGCTACCGTCCATTATTGATTGTTGACCGTCAAGAAGGGTATTTTGACTAAAAGCACTTTTTAAAGATTCTTCAAGCTTTGCAAAATCGGAAACATCAACTTGCGCAAGAGCATATAATACAACGAATGTTGCAAACAAAAGAGTGATAAAGTCTCCATAAGAAACCAACCAACGCTCAAGATTTTCAGGTTCTTCTTGTCGTTTTTTCTTAGCCATTAGCTTCCTTATCCTTAGCTTCTTCCAATACGAATGAACGTAATTTTCTTTCAATCAAAACAGGGCTTTCTCCGGCTTGGATTGATAAAACCCCTTCAAGTATCATATTCTTATATAATAACACATCTTGATAAATAAATTTAATTCTTGTACCAAGCGGAATCATTACAAGGTTTGCTGCGAACAAACCATAAATTGTAGCAACGAACGCAACCGCAATACCTGCACCAAGTTTAGACGGGTCAGACAAGTTCTGCATAACCTGAATCAAACCAAGAACGGCACCGATGATACCAAGTGTTGGAGAATAACCGCCAAATGATTCATAAACTTTTGCAGCATTATGAACATAATTTTCTAACTGTTCAATTTGATTTTCCATCATTTCTCTAACAAGCGTCGGGTCAGTACCGTCGGCAACAGCGCCCAAACCTAGAGTTAAAAGCGAGTCAGACGCATTATTCGCTTCTTTTTCAAGAGCAATAATACCTTCTTTTCTTGCTTTTGTAGCAAATCCGCCAATTTCAGTAATAAGTGCATTAAAATCAGCTTTTGGAGGCATAAACACGTCTTTAAGAATTTTTACAGCAGAAACTAAAACCTTCGGAGGGAAACTTAACACAACCGCACCGCAAGTACCACCAAGTACAATAAAAGCAGCTGTAATCTGTAGCAACTGTCCAATGTTACCACCTTCCATGGCTTGCCCTGTCAGAATGAATGTTATACCGAGAAACATCCCAACTATTGCAAATATATCCATAATTATCTCCGATTTTATACTATTATCCTAGATACATTAAACTATATTTTTGTTGGTTTGTAATCCTTTATATATAGTAGTTTTACTGATGAGAAAATATCTTTTTTTCGTTTTAATTATGCTGAAAGGAGAAAATATTATGTTCTATGATGTTGTTAAAGCAAAAGATATTATTAATTTAGACGGCAGTAAATTTGAGAGAAAAACACTAATGGAGAATGGAGATAGCAGTCTTAATATTATAGCTATTAAAAAAGATGAAATCATTGATACACATACTTCTATTGCCGACGCTGCAATTTATGTTGTTGATGGCGAAGTTGAATTACATTTTGATGCTGAAAAATTCAAGATCGACAAAGGTGAAATGCTTATGTTTAAGAAAGATAAAGAGCATAAAGTCTTGGCACTAAAAGATAGTAAATTTTTACTTATTAAAATATAAAATTAAAGGGTGACTAAAAATCACCCTTTAATTTTATATTTTTTGTATTTTCTTTTGTATTATTACCTTAATTTTTTTCACTTTTATCATCATCATTTTCTTTTAAATCTTCCTGGATATTATGTCCTGCAAGAGCTCCGGCGCCACCGCATAAAGCCGCAAGCCCCAGCGTTACAGGAAACAAAGGTCCTGCCATTAAAGAAACAACTCCTAAATAGGCCAAACCTGCACCAGCACCAACTATAGCACCTTTTCCGCCTTTAAAATTAACAGATTCGTCATGTACTGCACTGCTTTTATGCTTTACAGATTTGTTTTGCAAGTAAGATTTTGCATAATTAACATTGGATACTGCAGAAATTTTCATATAACCCCCTTTATTAATAACACATAAGATATTGTAGCAAACTTGAATATTTGTGTCAATGAAGATTACTGGTTTTTACAATTTACTTGCTAATGTTTACAAAAAAGAGTATAATAAGACATATTCTGTATAAGTACTTAAATCCTTCATAAGGAAAGGTTTTGTCGAGGTTATGTGTATAAATAGCAATATAAGCTTCAAATCATCGCCTTATGACCGTTTTATTAAATATGTGCCCAATAAAGATATTAAAAATCCGGTAAAATATAATAAAGCAGGTCAGCTTCTTGCGAGTCCGCATTGGAACAGGCTTGCTCTTGGGATTACTGCTATTACCACACAGCCTTGGATAGATTATTATAATCCAGATGTTGACAGAGATACTGCTAAAACATCTTTCTGCAGAACTTTAGCTAAAATTCCGGTCTGTACAACTGTTGGTTTTATTGTAAGAGGTGGAGTTTATAAGCTTACTGAAAAATTTATGCACAGCTCTGAAAACGAAGGTTCTACTCTATTTACACCAAAGGCAATTTTACAGGAAAAAAATGCCAATATTCGTGAGGCCAAACTAAAGCTTCATAAAAATGCGTTTTCAACAGTAAGTGCAATAGGAATAATGTTATTCACTAATTTTCTTATAGATGCACCACTTACAACTAAATTCACAAGTATATTCATGAGTAAAATTTTCAGCAAGGAGCAAAATAAATGAGTTCTTTCTTGAAAAATGCATGCAAAAAATATAGTGAAAAAATTTATGATTTATTCGGCAAACACTCAGGGAAAATGCTTCTTGCAACAAGTATTATAGGAACAACAGCTTCTTCACTTGCACAAATGGGAGTTATATTTTTTGATGACAAGTATTCTAAAGCCCAAAAAGTTTTTATGCTGTCGCAAGAACTCGCAGAATGTATTCTCTCTGCTGGAGCATTGTTTGCTTTAATAAAACCTGTGCAGATAATTACATTAAAAGCCTTAAAATCTGGAAAGATTCTTTCAAAAGAACTGGTAAATTATCTAAAAAAATATGATATGATTCAAAAAAGAGGACAAATTGATTTTAACATCAAAAATAGCATTGAAGATATTATAAGCAAGATTGAAAAATCAGATAATTATTTGAAAGCCTCAGAATACACCAAACAAGCTCTTTTGAGCGAACATAAAACTTCTCTTCACAATTATAAGAGAATTGAAGATTCTACAATGGCACTTGCAACAACAGGCGCAACTGCATTTTCAACAGCGGTAATCATACCTATTGGACGAAACAAGATTGCTTCATATAGCCAAAAGAAGAATTATCAATATCAAAATACAAGAAAAGCTCCTCTTAAACCATTTTTAAATAATGAGACTTTAAAACTCTAAGTAAAAAAATAGATTGATATAACAAATTATCATCCATTATACTAGAAGGCGGCTGAAAATATCAGCCGCCTGTAAACTTGTTTTGACTAAAAAATTTATTTGTTATATCATATTCATACACTAGCAAGTATATACCAACAACAATAAAGGAATATGTATCGTGAGAATAGCAAAAATTAATAGCGTTATCTCAAATTATGAGATAACAAGAAATTTAAGGACTCAAAATAATGAAAATAAGAATATTAATCAAAACTATACAACTCCATTGATGAATTCTTATCAAGATTTTAACGTTAATTTTCGTGGCAGAACACCGGAAAACTTTTATGCTCAAGAATACAACGTTAAATATATGCCAAACGAAATGAAAAAATATTTGGCTGTAGATTATGAAAACAGAAAACATATTCCACCGGAACAAATTATGGGAGAAGTTTTTAAGTTTATTCCGATGGCAGATAATGTTGAGGATGTAAAAGAACTTTATCCGGAAGAAGAATTATTTGCAAATCTTCATGAAGCAAGCTTGAAGGGCAGAACCGGAATTTTGTCTGATATAAAATTGGCACGTGAAATCGAAAAAGCGCCTTTATTTAATGACAATTCAGATGATTTAGGAGTTTACCTTTTAAAGAAAATTTATATGGAAGGTAAAACTATTCGTGAAATTAACAAAGATTTTTACGAAAAAGATTTAAACGAAGTTTATAGAGGCGTAATTACACAACCTATTAACCATAGCACTACTTCTGCTTACGGAATCAGATATCCTAAACAAGATTTTTGGAATTCTTTCATTGCAACAAGAGATGAATATAGAGAATTTTTTATTGCAAATCTTCCAAAAACTTCTAAAGAAGTAAAAAGAACAAACTCTGGACATTCAACGGCATCAAGATTTGCTCCAGAATCAAAGAATGAAACCGAAAAAACTCCCGCAAAAAGAAAATTCAATTTAAAAACTTATAGAAAAAAAGATTTGAAAGATGATATTAAAGCAGGTAAAGCTGATAAAGAAGCTATAGAAAAAGCCGTTAGAAAAAGATTTACAAAAAATGATCCGGAAGCTTCATTTATTGTTAAATACCTGAGCCCAATTATGACTGTAGCAGCAGACAGAATACATCTTTCAGAAGAAGAAAAAGCGTTTGCAGAAGCTGATAAAGCAAAAAACACTAATGGTGAATTTATGTTCTCAAGATTCTGGAAAGCAAATCCGGAACTTTTGGAACATTATTCGACTGCAATTACCGATACAATAGAATTGTTCGAAGAAGCTTACGGCGCCGGTGGAAATATTGGTATTAACAACGAATATGAAGCAATAACTAAAAAAAGCGAAAATCAAAAACCTATCGATTTTGTATCAGAAGAATTTAAACGATTATTGGATTATACTCAAACAATTGTGCCAAATAGAACCGCCAAATATCAAGAACACGATAGACAACAAGAAGAATGGGAAAAGCATTTTTTAAGCAGATATGGCGAAATAAAAGAAAATGCTACTGCAGAAGAAACAGCGCAACTTACTTCGCAAAAAGTAACTGAAACTTTAGATTCTGTGGTTAATAATTACAACGGTGCTAACATATATACACTGGAAGGTAAAAACGGTGATAAATTTAAAATCGTAGGAAAATTAGATGAAGCCTTAAAAGAATATGTAGATAAAAGCAATGGAGGTTTACCTACAAAATACAAAGATTTAATCTATAGACATTCGTTAAACCATCCTCTTTGTGACGATTTCTTAAAATTGAGCATTGCTGTAAATCAATATCGTGACAAACTAAAAGAAGATCAATTATTACCTTTTAATAAAATGCAAGGAATTCTAGAAGTAATAAAAAGTGATTTTCATAAAAAATATAACAAAGAATCTTTTATTGCAAATTTTGCAACCGCCGAAATTTTAGCAAAAAAACATCTGACTCCATTTGAAATTTTTGACGGTATGTTTTTTAATCAAACGAACGATTTCGTAAATAAAATAGAAAAAATAGTTTGTGATTCAGAAGCCTTAAACGAGATAGATGCATTGTATGCACAATATAGCAAGCCTTTATTATCCTCTGATATCAACAAAATTGCTATTAATATAATAGATTGGTTAAGTCATTTTGACAGTAAAAAACAAACAGAAATGAATAATAGAATAAAAAATGAATCTGTTATAAATTTACTAATAAAAACTATACATGATTCATTTAATAATGATAAAACCATAAAAAAAACATTCAAAAATATTCTGATGAAATTTATTGGAAACCATAAAACTTCTTTAAGCATTCTTAATACAAAAGATAATTCTTTAGAATTAAAAGATGCAAAACTATATACAATAACTAATATTATTCTTAGAGACATGCTGAATAATATTAAAACCGGTAGTTATAATTTAAAAGATGAAGAATATCAACTTTTGTTAAACCTTCTTACTACAGTAAAAAAGGAAGAACAATATTTTAGAAAATTTTAACCTCAATTTCAAATTTTCTATTCCACGGATAAGAATAACAAACATTAGTCATTTCTTCTTTTAAAGAAATGGCTATGTTTTTATAAAAAGGAAACATTAATTTTTCTATATTACAAGGCTTTTCAATATTTCTACGAACATTAGCCTGATACGCCCAATCGTCCAAAAATCTAATTGTTTGCAATTTCTTAAACGCCTTTTCATCATATTTTTTAGCTTGCCATTTTACTTTAACAGCACACAACAAACTGCCTAAAGTATTGGCACTTGTATTCCAACCTGCATAACCATAAAAATTTGTTAAATCTAATTTATTTAAAAGCTGAGTAACAAACGCGTTATCTCCACCGTTTGCGAATCTTACATCCGCTACCGCATAAGGTTTATTCGGAGGAACAAAATCTCCATCAAAAGATTTTGTATCCCAACCCATAACTAATTCCCCCTGTTTTTCTATAAAGTTATTCACAATTAAAATTATGTCGGCGTCTTCTTTAGAACTAACTTTAAATCCTCCTAATTCTAATTGCCCCAAAACAGATTTTTCAATAGAGACATCTTCGTAATTGGAAATACAATTTTTATAATCAGGTTCAAGAAACTGTGGATAAATTTTGATATCTTTTTTTATAGAACGAGCTAATAACGTTAAAGGAATTTCATCAGCTCCGGTTTTAGTTTTACCGCCTAATCTTTCTAACTCACGAGCTTCATCAACGTTAAAACCTTTTTCTGCACAATCATCTTTTGAAAAAATTAATGTATCGAACAAACCTTCTTTTTGCCAAGCAAGATAAATCTTGTTTATTTCAAAATTTCGTTTTCTTGTTGCTAAATAATCTGTAATTATTTCATTCGGAATATCACATTTATTTTTTCCACCGGAAAAAGAAAATTCAAAAATCTTTTTACCATATTCTGCCCAATATTCTTTTTCTTCTTCGTTATAATTGTTGTTGGAAATTCGCATTATGCTTGAAAAAGCGTAAACTTTTTTATTTTTTAATAAAGGTTTTATCCTATCAAGTCTTGTGCAAAGTTCTTCAAACGTATCTTTTGAACGCCTAGAAGGAATTAAGCCTCCGTAAACTAGCGTATCTAATGATAAAACCATGCTATCAACTTGCGGCAAATTTTCTAACCATTTTAGTAAACCTTCAATATTGGCAACTTTGGTTAAATCGCCTAAAAACTCTCGAGGTGGCAAAAAAAGTTCAATATCTCTATCAATTTCTGCAATATCGCTTGCTAAGTTGTAACAAACCGGACGATTGTCTATCGGTAAAAACGCAATTTTCATAAACAACCTCAAAATTTAGACGCTAACGCAATCTCTTTTGGAATATAATTATTCAAATATTTTATTGCATCTTCCGGTGTAGAAGCGATAAAATACAATTCTCTTGCAGTTTCTTTAGCAAAACTATTTTTCATAATAGTTTCAAAAAATGTTATTAAATTATCGTAAAAACCATTTGTATTTAAAAGTATTATTGGCTTAGAATTATATCCTAATTGTTTTTGAACAATCATTTCAGAAATTTCTTCCAATGTTCCAAAACCTCCGGCAAGAGCGATTACAGCATCTGAAATTGCGTCCATTTTTGCTTTTCTTTCACGCATTCCTACTGTTTCAAAAAACTCGTCGCAATCATTTGGATTTGCAACTCCAAATTCTACCAACTTTTGTGGCATAACACCGAGAATCTTGCCGCCATTTTGTTTTACGGCTCTTGCACAAGCATACATCATGCCCAAACGGCTTCCGCCATAAACAATATTGTAACCATTTTTAGCAAGAAGTTCACCCAATTTTTCAGCGTCATTATAAAAAGCTTGTTCTAATTTATTTGAAGAAGACGCAAATACGCAAACATTTTTCATTATTTTATACTACCTCCGATTAAGTAGTAATTAGAGCAGCAAAGTCCGTTTCCGTCTTTTGTACAATCTTGTTTTTGTGCAACGATTGTATCATTTTTACAAAACGGTTCAAATCTATCCGAATAAATATTCAAACCAAAAACATCTTTACCCCAAACATTTGGACCAACAGAACCGTTAACATCATACATAAGTAAGCCTAAAACTCCATTTTGCGGAGTATCATATAACTTGTATGACACAACTGAATTTGTTTGAGTTAGTTTAAAATCATTGAATCTGTACGTGCTATTTGGGAATTGACCGTTCAAAAATGTTATTTTGTAAGGTTGAACATCGCCTTTAATTTCACCACTCATAACAGAAGTGAAAGCTTTGTTAAAATCAAAGTTTTCTTCTTCCTTCTGAGTGTTAATTGAATAAAAAATATTTGCAAAATCAGACTGAACATTGCGCCACCTTGAAGCGTTTTTTGCTTGCAAAGAATCATCCAAAGATAATGGTGCGACCAAAAACGCAACTATCAAGAATATTACAAACAATATAGAAACTTCAACTATTGTGAACGCTTTTTTCATTCCAGCCCTCTTCCTTTATTTTTAATCTCTTGCCATATCCAAATGTTTCTTTTCATCAAGCAACATTCCGTAAATCCATTCAGGTACAAAGTTTTTGCCCAAAATAATCTGACCGTTCATAATGTTTGGCGCATGAAAATCTGAACCGCCTGTTACAATCAAGCCCAAATTTTCTGCCATTGATGAAAAATATTCAACAATCGCAGGTGAATGCTTTCTATGATAAGCTTCAATCCCTCTTAAACCACAAGCCATAAGTTCTTTGATAAGCTTTTCTGCAATATCAATATCATAAGGGTGCGCAATTACAGGAATTCCGCCTGAATCATAGATTACTTCAACAGCCTCAAAAGGAGAAACTGTTTTTCTCTCAACATAAACCGGTGAATCTCTATGAATATATTTACTGTAAGCTTCCATTACATTGCTTGTGCCACCTGCATTCGTAATAGCTTTAGCTATATGCGGACGCCCGATACTACCGCCTTCAGCAACCATGTTTTTAACATCTTCAAAAGCAATTTTTATGCCTTCTTTTTTCTTCAAAAGGCTTAAAATTTCTTTAGTTTGCTTAATTCTGGCATGTTGTTGCGCTTTTAATAAACTTTTAAAATCACTCTTGTTTACATCAGGGAAGTAGCCCAAAATGTGAACTTCATAACCTTTGTGAAGTGTATTTACTTCAATTCCGGGAATAATTTTAAAATCAACTTCTTTTGTTTTTAAATATTCTTTCGCAACATTATAAGACAAAACATTGTCGTGATCGGTTAAAGCAATTACTTGCAAACCAGCATCTAACGCTAAATCAACAATCTTTTCCGGAGAAAAGACGCCGTCAGAATAATAGGTGTGAATATGGTAATCACCTTTTAAACACCCGCCTCCTTTATCAACCGTCTGTTCCAACGTTGACCTCACTTTCATTTTTACTATTATCTACTATTAAATTAATTCTTTTAATTTGTGTTGCACTTGTTCTATCAAAAAGAACCTCAACACCGTTTATTTGAGCAATTGAAGCTTCTGCTATCTCATAGCGTTCAGGAAGCGAGGTTGATAAACGCTTAAGGGAAGTTGCAAATTCCATACCGATTACGCTGTCTTCAGTACCGCAAAAACCTGCGTCTGTAATATATGCCATTCCATCATATATTTTTTCGTCAGCTGTTTGTACGTGTGTATGTGTGCCAAAAAATCCTTTAATCAATGCGTTTTCTTCATTATTAAATTCTTTTGCTAAATATTTTGAAAAACAAATTTTTTCTGCTGTAGCTTCTGCATGAAAATCAACAAAAATATGTTGTACGCCTTCCGCTTGAAGTTTTTTAATTTCATCAACTACAACTTGCCAAGGAGAATCCATCGGAGGCATAAAAACACGTCCTAATGCGTTTATTACAGCCAATTTTTCTCCGTTAACATCAAATACTCTTGCCCCAACTCCTTTTGTACCAACAGGATAATTGATAGGACGGAGCAAATTTTCTGCCGTCTCTATGTATTCAAAAATATCCTTTTTATCCCAAATATGATTGCCCGAAGTAAAACAATCAACACCCGCAGAATTCAAATCTTCGTAATTCTTCTTTGTGAGTCCAAAGCCATGAGATGCATTTTCAATATTTGCGATTACAAAGTCAGGTTTTGTTTCAGAATTATTATCTCGAAAAGCAAGATAATTCTTTATCGCAATTCTCCCCTGTCTGCCTGTTATGTCTCCGAAAAATAATAATCTCATTGTATTACAACCCATGTCTTTTATTTTATAAAACGGGGAAATAAAATTCCCCGTTGTTAACTATTTCGCAATTTCAGTTGTTCTAAATTCTCTTACAACTGTAACTTTTATTTGTCCCGGATAATCAAGTTCATCCTCAATTTTTTTCGCAATATCTCTTGCAAGTTTTTGTGAAGCCAAATCATCGAACGTTTCTGATTGAACAATTACACGAACTTCACGTCCTGCTTGAACTGCGAATGATTGTTTGATACCTTCATAACCGTTTACAATTTCTTCAATCTTTTGTAGACGCTTGATATAAATTTCCAATGTATCACGTCTTGCCCCCGGACGACCTGCTGAAATTGCGTCAGCAAGTTTCACCAAAACAGCTTCAACCGTATTTGCTGTAACATCATCATGGTGAGCTTCAATAGCGTGAATTACTTCCGGTTTTTCGCCATATCTTGTAGCTAATTCTACACCTAATTGAATATGCGTACCTTCTTGAGTTTGGTCAACAGCCTTACCAATATCGTGAAGCAAACCTGCACGCTTAGCGATATAAACATTTGCGCCAAGTTCAGCCGCTAACATTCCTGCAATATGTCCAACTTCAAGAGAGTGTTTAAGAACATTTTGACCGTAACTTGTTCTATAATACAGACGTCCTAAGTTTTTGATAAGTTCTTTGTTTAAGCCCATTATGCCCATATCAAGAGCTGCATTTTCACCTTCTTTTAAAATTTTCTTTTCAACTTCTTCTCTTGATTTTTCAACAGTTTCTTCAATTCTAACAGGGTGAATACGACCGTCTTGGATAAGTTTTTCAAGAGCGATTTTTGCGATTTCACGTCTTACAGGGTCAAAAGCTGACAATACTACAGCTTCAGGAGTATCATCAATAATTAAATCAACACCTGTCAAAGTTTCTAAAGTTCTGATGTTACGACCTTCACGACCGATAATTCTACCCTTCATTTCGTCATTTGGAAGTGAAACAACCGAAACAGTTGATTCCACAACTTGTTCCATCATACATCTTTGCATTGTTGTTGTTAAAATTTCTTTTGATTTTTCTAAGGCATCTTCTCTAATCTTTGCTTCGTTTTCACGAATCAATTGCATTTGCTCTTGTGCCAAATCACTTTTCAATTGTTCTAAAAGCATTTTTTTAGCTTCTTCTGTTGACATGCCGGCAATTCGTTCAAGTTCAACAGTTTGTTTTTGAACGATTTCTGCCAAAAAGTCTTCTTTTTCAATCAATTGGTCTTTTAATCTATCCAATTCTAATTCTTTATCAGAAACTTCTTGCATTCTATCTTCAAGTTGGTCTTCGCGTTTAGAAAGTTTGTTTTCTATAGTTGCAAACTCTCTTCTGCGTTCTCTTTCATCTGCGTTTAATTGTTCTCTTTCACTATGCAAAGCCTCTTTTGCCTTAATTAAAGCTTCTTTTTGCATAATAGCTTCTTTTTCTTGTAAATCTTTTTTTGATTGTTCAGTTTGTTGAACAAGATTTTTGTACTTAACTCTTTGCACCGCAATTATTGCAACCAGTATAACCAGTGCAATTATTGCAACAGTCAATAATGCATTCATTTAGCACCTTTTCCTTTTCTATTTTTCTATATATACACGTAGTCCGAGCACATGTATCCTACTCGGCAACTATTAAATATTCTCAATAATCTTCTCTATCGCATATATTTTAAAAAATTTATTATACTACTACTGATTTTATCATACCATACAAAGCGATATTTGTACATAAAAAAATATATAAAGAATCAAATCAAAAACATTTTTACAGTAAAAAGGAAGAAGCTTTACAATCCTCCCCCTTTTTGTTAGGATTTAGGTATACTTATAAAGAATTATAGGGAGATGAATAAATTGAAAACAAGAATGAAAACAAACAATTGCGGAGAATTAAACCTAAGCAATTTAAATGAAGAAATTACATTATCCGGCTGGGTTTCAACTGTTAGAGATTTAGGCGGTATTTTGTTTATCGAATTAAGAGACAGAAGCGGATTTTTCCAACTTGTAGCTAACCCACAAGTTAACCCTGATGTACATAAAGTTTTTGAAAAAGTTAGAAGTGAATATGTAATCATGGTTAAAGGTAAGGTTACAAAAAGACCGGAAGAAACTTATAACGAAAAATATCCTACAGGACAAGTTGAAATGTATCCTGAATCAGTTGAGATTTTAGCTGAATCAAAAGTTTTACCATTTGTTCTTGGCGACGAAAGCGTTTCAGAAGATATCAGACTTAAATACAGATATTTAGATATCAGAAACGAAAAAATGTTACACAACTTGAAAACAAGACACAACATTGTTCAAGCTGTTAGAAATTATTTGAACAACCAAGACTTTATGGAAGTTGAAACACCTATCTTGATTAAAACAACTCCGGAAGGCGCAAGAGATTATTTAGTACCTTCTCGTGTTCAAGAAGGTAAATTCTTCGCGCTTCCTCAATCACCACAAATCTTCAAACAATTATTAATGGTTGGTGGTATTGAAAAATATTATCAAGTTGCAAAATGCTTCCGTGACGAAGATTTGAGAGCTGACAGACAACCTGAATTCACTCAAATCGACATGGAAATGTCATTTGTTGAACAACCTGACGTTATCAAGGTTGTTGAAGGCTTGTTAGTTGATGCGTTCAAAGCAGCGGGTGTAGATATTCACCCACCATTTACTCAAATCACTTGGCAAGAAGCAATGGATAGATTTGGTTCTGATAAACCTGATACAAGATTTGGTTTAGAATTGTTTGATATTGGTGATATTATTTTACAATCTAACTTTGATATCGTTAAAAAGACTCTTGAAAATGGCGGTATCGTTCGTGGTATTAGAATCCCGGGCGGTGCTAAATATTCAAGAAAAGATATCGATGATATTACTAAACTTGCGGTATCTTATGGCGCTAAGGCTCTAGCTAATATTATTTACTTGGAAGACGGTTCTGCAAAATCTCCTGTATTGAAATTCGTTACAGAAGAACAAGCAAAACAAATTCAAGAAAGAGCCGGTGCAGAAGCCGGAGATATCATTTTCTTCGTAGCTGATAAACCAAAATTAGTTTACGATATTATGGGCAGATTAAGATTGCACTTCGGAAAATCATTGAACTTGATTGACGAAAACAAACACAACTTGTTGTGGGTTGTTGACTTCCCAATGTTCGAATGGTCAGACGAAGAAGGCAGATTTATGGCAATGCACCACCCATTCACTTCTCCAAACTTGGAAGATTTGGATAAATTGGATAGCGGAGATTTGGGCAACGTTAAATCAATTGCTTACGATATCGTTTATAACGGAACTGAATTGGGCGGTGGTTCTGTAAGAATCCACTCATCTGAAGTTCAAAAGAAAATTTTCAAGGCATTAGGATTAACAGAAGAAGAAGCAACAGAAAAATTCGGATTTATGATTAACGCTCTTCAATATGGTACTCCGCCACATGCCGGCTTGGCTATCGGTTTGGATAGATTGGTTGCATTGCTTTGCAGAACTGACTCAATCCGTGACGTTATCGCATTCCCTAAGAATGCAAGTGCTAAGTGCTTGATGAGTGACGCTCCGGGCGAAGCTTCATTGCAACAGTTGAGAGAATTGCACATTAAGAGTACAGTTAAAAAAGATTAGTTTAATAAATAAAAAACGCACCCTACAGGGTGCGTTTTTTTTATCTATTGAGCTACTTTCAACATGTATCGTGTACAATCTTTTGAATTATGACTTTGACGAGCAATTCTATAACATTCTTCTACAACTTTTTTATATGCCGTAGAATCTTCTAAATAACTTTCTATCTTGAAAATTAAATCAGAAAAATCTTCATAAAAAGGCATATGTCCTTCAAAAAGAGCAAGCTCTTCCCTAAAATCACTCAACATCAATCTTTTACAGGCAACAGTTTGAAATGTTCTATAATTTAAGGACGAAATTCCTTGTGAATTCATATTAAAAACGATTTTTGAATTATTAATAGCTTTTGCCATGTCTATTTCATTATCAATAAAACCTTGATAACAAAGTTCAATAAGCTCAGGATACTTTGAACGTTTAAGAGCATCTCTATAATGCCTATCTATAGCATACCAAGCAATTTTTAAATTCGAAAGCTTTGTGAGAATTTCTTCAAAAAAACTCAACCTGTAATCAGTATCCAAACGTCCGGCAAACATCAAATCAAAATTAGGTTTTTTACCAAAATCTTGATAAACATCAAAATTAACAAAATGAGGTAAATAATTTAAATTTTTAAAATTTTCATATTCTGTTAAAACTTTATCCCAATAAAACGTATAATTATCATTGCATTCCAAATATGGCAAATATTTTTCCCACTCGGCTCCTGACGCTTTGCTTCTAATATCATCAGAAAAATAATTAATTGAAGGATATGATAATTGATTATCAATTTTTATTTTTAAACCTGAAAAATCATATCCCAGAATATAATCATAATCAGATTTTAAACAATCTGTAAGATTTTTATCAAAAAGTTCATCAAAAACTGTAACATCACAATCGTTTTGTCTAAAACCATCAATAATACTGCTTGTAGTCAAGCGCCCACCAATACTCACAGGCAAAATTGCTAAAATCTTCTTATTTTTCATACACGTAATATTTTAACATTTTTGTTTAGGGTTTACAAGACATATATTAACTTAAAATAGACAACGACGGAAATTTATTATAAAATAATATCTTGTAGGGCTAATACATTAGATACTTCCTCCTGAACAACAAATTTTGAAGAAATTGACAGGAAAGGAGTGGGGGTAAATAAACCATACTTGTAGTTAACACCTACAAACATAGAAGTAGAGTGAAAAACTATAGTTTTAGATAAAATAATAATGCTATTACTAGCATTAAGCATACTCGTAATAGCATTAAGTTTGTTTAAATCATAGGGTATGAAGATAGCTCTTAACAAATACGCTTAGGTGTTAGGAGCTGTGCCCTACTCTTACATTATTTACTATATTCAACAATTTGTCAACTGATGCGACAAAGCAGAGGAGCGTTTATGTTTCAAGAATTAAGAGATGAGTTTTGCAAAAAATTAGAAAAAGTTTCAATAGATTTAGAGAAAAAGTGCTGGGATTTTTATATCAATTCTACTCCGGAAAATATGAAAAAATATGAAACTGCGCAAGATGAATATTCAAAAATTTTTCAAGATAGAAAAATGTATGAGAAATTTCAAAACGTAGACAAAAATTCTCTTTCTAAACATGAAGCGAAACAGCTTAAAGATTTGTTGAAAGAATTTGACGAAGAATTAAATACAGGTGAAGAATTAAAAAAACTTCGCCAAAAAGAAAACGAAATTGCGAAGAAATTTAATTCTTATGTTTTAAAAATTGATGATAAAGAAATTACTAAAACAGAAGTTACAAAAATACTTCAAAATGAAGAAAATCCGGAAATCAGAAGAAAAGCACACGAAGCGAAGATTGCCTGCGGAGATTTGATTGCTGACGATTTGGTTGAGTTTGTAAAAATGCGCAACGAGTACGCAAAAACAAAAGGTTACGAAAATTATTTTGAATACAAACTCAAAGAAGACTACGAAGTTGAAAACGAGTTTTTGGAAAAATTAATCAATGAAGTTTATTCGAAAACCCAAAATACGATTAAAGAAATTCAGACAAAAAAGCAAAATGATTTGAAAAAGTTTTTTAATGTTGATGAATTAAAGTCATACCATTACGGACTATTGTTAAGCGACAATCCGGAAAAAGATGTTAATAAAGTTTTAGAGCAAAACGACATCACACTTATTTCTAAAAACATGTATAAAAACATGGGCTATGATGTCGATAAAATGCTAGCTGACGGCAGATTGACGCTTGATTTATTCCCAAGAAAAGGCAAAAACACACACGGTTTTTGTTTTGGAGTTCAGGCTGGTAAAGATTCTAGAATTCTGGCAAATCTTACGAATAATGTAATAAGCTTAGACACTTTAAATCACGAAATGGGACATTGCGTATACGATTTGGGGATTGATATAAGTTTACCGTTTTTAGACCGCACAGCAGCTTCTCCTGCTGTAACAGAAGCCGTTGCAATGATGATGGGCGATATAATTAAACGCGAAAATGTCCTTGCTGATATTCTTGACAAAGATTTGTTGAACAGATTTAAAAACTCTATAAAAGAAGATGAGGTTTCTTTTGTTTCAAAAAGCTTGTTGATTATTGATTTTGAACGCAAATTTTATTCTAATCCTGAACAAAATCCGGCAGAACTTTGGAATAATTTGCGCGGAAAATATTTGAACAGGTTTGAAACAGAGGACAATGAGTGGGCAACAATTCCGCATTATCTTTCACATCCGGCGTATTATCAAAATTATTTTAGAGCAAATTTGATGAAAGCTCAAATTTATAATTACTTAAAATCACAACTCGGAGATATTACAGATAACTCAGATTCTGCAGAATTTCTCGACAAAAAAATCTTTGCTCTCGGCGCTTCAATTGATGAATACGAATTGATTGAAAAATTAACAGGCAAAGAATTTTCAGCAGAGGATTTTGTAGAAAGTCTGTAATTATTTTTTTAATAACTATTTTTATTTTATGAAAGTCATTGCAAGAAAATCGCTGATTTTCGTGGCAATCTAGTTTTGTGAAATTATTTTTTATAGTTTATAATACCCTCTCCCTATAAAGGGAGGGAAAAGCGCACGAGTGTTGGCGTTAGCACCTCTCCACGGGGGAGGCCGCAGTCGTTCGCGAGACCTTGTCGAGCGTTACGAATGCGAGTGGGGGCTGATGCGGTTATTCAACTCCAAATTCAACCTGCAACATCTTACAAACTCCTGCAATATTCTTATCTATGTCATTATTCCAAATGCGAACTACTTTATAACCCAATGAATTTAAAAACTCTGTACGCTGTTTATCATATTCTATATCTGCCGGTTGATTATGTTGTCCACCATCAATTTCTATAACAATCTTTTTTGAACGACATACAAAATCTACTATATAATTACCCATTGGATATTGTCTTCTAACTTCATATCCGTAAAAATTATGATTTCGTAAAATATTCCACATTTTACGCTCTTGAGATGTCATGTTTTTTCTCAATTCACGAGCATTGGTTGTATTATTTTTCATGATTTTATTTTAACATATTTGTTTATTTTGGATAAGCCCCCACCCGAATTTCTAAGCTTCGCTCAGCTCAGCTTGAAATTCTACCCTCCCCCTATAAAGGGAGGGTAAAAAAAGAACTTGGCTAGCATGCCAAGTTCTTTTACTTTTTTATTTAATTAGAATAATTCAAACTAGTTTTCGAATGCCCATCTTGCAGCAGCACCGTTTGGAACTGCAAATCCACCACGTAATCTTACCCCAAATTGATCTTTAATTACACGATTCGTTTTATTACTACAAGCTCCAGTATTTCTTTGTTCATATTCACTAGCAAAGTTTTGCGTAGTATTTCCATCGCAATTTGATAACACATTTGGTCCCTTTGTACCGTTTGTATCATAAATAGCAGTAATACCATAAGGTAGACCATCTTCTTGTATTGATCCTACAGCGCCACCATTCGCATTTTGGCTTGCAGCTGTAGTTACTGTGTTAGCCGGATTAAATGATAAGGCAGAACCATCTCTAAAGAATACCACAAAATTACCACTTGCAGATGCTTTACCCATTTTCATATCATTATCAGCAGCTTTAGACTTTCGAAGATCTATTTGAGTTCTTTCAGCTAACAATCTGTACAATGATTGCTCATCATCACCGCTATTAATAGTTTCTTGAGAAGATATAGAACCAAAATCAACGCCGGTAATAGCTTGGTGCATCTGTGCAGCTTCTGTTAATGTGTTGATACCTTTCTTCAAAGCTGTTTTAGCTTGTTGTTCCTGTGTATTAGTCATCAATGCAGGAAGTGTTAATGTTGCTACAACACCGATGATAGCCAAGGTAATCAAAACTTCCGCAAGAGTAAAACCATTCTTCTTCATTGAATTATTCCTTTCTCTTCTTATATTTGAATATTAATTTTAATCTTCACATCTATTATCATTTTATCAGAGCACTTGACTTATGTCAATCATATTCTATAAAATTTTTTAATTTTTTTATTCTTTTATCGTTTATAACACCCTCTCCCTTTTACACCACACTTCCAAACTGGTAAGCAAAACTACTAGTTTAGAAGTGAAGCAGAAAACTCCCCCAAGGGAGGGGATGATGTGGGATGCGCCCATGGAGAGGGGTTGCCTCCCTTTCTTGGGATGCTTAAATAAACATCAATAGATTGTTTCGTCGTCTGAATGGCTGTCGCGCCTCGCAATGACCGGGTGTCTGGCGTAATAAAAAGCCGAAGGTGTTATCCTTCGGCAAATTCATTTTAAATACCAAATCTTACATCAATTTATTTCTTTCGAGTTGTGTTTTATTTAGCTTTTTTCTTACGTTTCAGTCTTTTGAGTATTGTTATTTTCTAACTTATCACGATATTCATCTGTTAATTTACAAATAATATCATCCATTTTATTTGCAGCGCCTGTTCTTTCTGAATTCCAGAATGACCAAGAACCACCTTTTTCCCAAGAATGTCCATCTTTACCTGCTATTTTAGCCCAGTAATACATATTCTTGTAATCTTCAGAGTTATGATCTTTGCCTAATGCATCCATTAATTTAAGTGTTTGTTTTGCAATAGTTCTCAAATATTCTTCTTTTTCAGCTTTAGTGAATCCACCTTCTGTAGATATTTGTGCACAAATTCTTGCATTCCAAGCTACACCCCAGTCATGGCTGTTTTCTTCTCTATAAGCTCTTAGGAAGTTATAAATGTCATCTGCTTCTGTATAATTTGCAAATTTGTTCAAATAACTTTTTGCGTCTTTATATTCTTGGTCGCCTGTTCCGCGTCTTAGTTTTTTTCTTAATTCAGCACCATTATCGGTTGGTTCATATTTTTTGCTTTCTTCGCTATCTTCTGTACTATCAGCACCGCAAATTTCTATGTCAGAAATGCTTACTCCTACTCTTCTTATAACAGCAGTATTCCCAATATTGTTTTTCTTTCCATCTTTTGTGCATGTGCCTTTTGCATCAATTTCAGTTACGCCATCTAATTCATAGATTTGACCATTTTGAATTATATAGTATCTGTTTCTTCCACCAACCGTTTCGGTTGTGCAATAAACTTTTGGATTTTTGCAATTAGTTTCTTTTAACTTGCCTTCCTTAACTAATGCTTCAATTTCTTTTTGACGTTCTGCATTATCAGCTTTGATTTTTGCTTGAGCTTCAGTTCTTCCATCTCCAGTTAAAATATCGCTTTCGCTTATTGATGAGAAGTCGTTGAAATCATCTTGTGGAACAAATGAACCATCATTTTTTACAACAGCGCTACTTGCTTTTATATATTTGCAATCAATTTGTTTTAATTCACCATCAACAACTGTAAAATATTGATGATAACCGTTAGCATCAACGCCTTTTGATTTGTACAAGTTTTTACCTTGGAAATGTATTGAACATTTTTCTATTTTACTTCCGATTAATCTATTTATTTTCTTCATTTCATCATTGTATGCTTGTACATCAGCTTTTTGAACTTCAACTTTTTCTACTTGTGACAAAGGTTTCTTAGAGCCGTCAAGCATAGTGCATTGACCGTTTTTGTCAATTGCTTTAACATCTTTTAATTCAACAAGTTTGTCGTCCTCATTCTTAGTATAGAATTTAGGATTTTCACCGGTTGGTACTATATCTGTTTGATAAACGCCTTTTTTAGTAGTTGCTTTCAAAGCTTTATCTTCGCCTGATTTAGTTAATTTTTCGATTTTTTCATCAGCAGTTTCGTCTTCAGGATCGTCTTCCCTAATTACAGTTTCATTTTCTTCTTTAAACGGAACTGTATCTCTATCTGTTGGAATAGAAATTCCTTCTGCTTTCAAATCGTTTTCTGTAGCTTTAACAACAAGACTGTCTGTAACAACGTCTTTACCTAATAATTTATTCAAACTACCATATTCGCGTTTCAAATTGTTTTTGATTCTTTCAGCTTCAAGCATACGTAATCTAGCATACAAATCATCAACTTTGTCTGCAAGAGCTAGAATATTAGCTTTATTAAAAGTTTCTAAACATTTACTTAAAGCATCAGAAACTTCTTGTTTTGATTTATCAAGTTTAGAGAAATCTATATCAGAATCAAAATGACTTTTAACTGTTTCAACATAGTTTACCAATGATTGAGCAATGTTGTTTACACTAGCTTTTTGGTTAGTGCCTTCACCACTTCCTGTTGGCAAGTTGTCTGCAATCAATCTGATGATGTTTCTGTTGCTGTCAGAATTGTGTGTATCATTCCAGTAGCTCAATGTTTTCAAGATATTAGGGTCGCTTTCGCTTGTACAAACAGTAGAGGTTGTTAAATCAGCTTTTTTAGCCTTAATATCTGTTTCTAAGTTATTTAATTTTTGTTTCAAGTCAGTATAAGCTTTGCTATCTTTTAATTTATAACCTGCAGAATCTAATTCGATTTTTGTTGAATCCATATTAAGTAGCGCATCTTGAATTGAAGCAGTATTCAATCTCTTAGCAGCAGATTTTAATGCATCAAGTTTTTCGCCAATTTTACCTGATTTATTTAATGCTTCTGAAATAATTGCTTTATCAGAATCAGATGCTGTTTTTTGATATTCTACTAATACTTTTCTTAATTTGTCATATTGAGATTGTTTTAGTTTATCAGCTGCAGAACCGGAATTATTACCGGCATTTGAATTGTTCCAAGGTAATTGAAAATTATTCCAAATGTTGCCATTGTTAAATCCCGGGAAGTTGAAGTTGCCGGAGCCGCCGCAACCGCTATTCATCCAAGAACCGTTTTGGAATGATTCTATGGCTTGTTGAATAGCTAATTGTGGGTTTAATAAATTATTACCCCAAGTACCGAATTCAGGATAAGTATATCCGATTGACGGATCAAAATTTGGCGTCAAAAACAAACTTCCATTTGCTTTTTGCGCTTCAAGTTGTTGATTCCATAACAAGTTTAAACTTGTTGCCGGATTGCCACTCACCATGTCGTGAGTTATAGTGGAAAAATGAAATCCTGGTGCCATACTATTATCCTCGTTTTATACTCTTTACATATATAAAGTAATTTTTCTTTTCTAAATTGCCTTTTTTGATGTGTTTTGTAAAGTTTTGTAAAGTTGAATTCGGAATTTTTGGAAATTCTTGATAATTGTTAAAAAAGAGAATAGAGGAATAAGAGATTTTTAAACTTTTATTTCAATTCTGTTTGTGGAATAATATAGGCATAAAAAAGGAAGGATATAATTATGTCAGATGTTAGAGTAAGAATAGCTCCATCACCAAGTGGTAACTTGCACGTTGGTACGGCTAGAACAGCTTTATTTAACTATTTATTTGCTAAAAAAAATAAGGGAACATTTGTATTAAGAATTGAAGATACAGATGCTGAAAGAACAAGCCAAGCTTATGTTGACAATATTTTTGACAGCTTAAAGGCTTTGGGTTTAAACTGGGATGAAGGTCCTGATGTAGGCGGTGCTTATGGTCCTTACACACAATCTCAAAGATTTGATATCTACCCTAAATACATTCAAAAACTTTTAGATGAAGGCTTTGCATACGAATGTTTCTGCACTCCGGAAGAATTAGAAGCAGAAAAAGAAGAAGCTACAGCTAACAAAAAAGCTTACGTTTATTCTAAAAAATGTGAAAACTTAACAGAAGAAGAAAAAGCTAAATTAAGAGCAGAAGGCAGAAAACCTGCAATCAGATTTAACGTTGCAAAAGCTCAAAAAGCTTTCCACGAGTCTTCTATTTTAGAATTCGATGACCTTGTAAAAGGTAAATTACACATGGATACAAACCTAATCGGTGATTTTGTAATCATGAAATCAAATGGCGCTCCAACCTACAACTACGCGGTTGTAATTGATGATGCTTTGATGAAAATTTCACACGTAATCAGAGGCGAAGACCACATTTCTAACACATACAAACAAATCTTAATTTTTGAAGCTTTAGGTTTTGATGTTCCAAGATTTGGACACTTAGGTATGATTCTTGCTCCTGATAGAAGCAAACTTTCAAAAAGACATGGTGCAACAGCAGTTTCTGACTTTGTTGAACAAGGTTATTTAACAGAAGCTCTTGTAAACTTTGTAGCTCTATTGGGTTGGTCTCCTTCTGACGGAGAAGAAATCAAGACGGTTGACCAAATCGCAGAAGACTTTAGAATCGGTGAAATCTCATCTTCTAATTCAATTTTCGAATACGATAAATTGAAATGGATGAACAGCCACTACATCAAAATGTTACCAATGGAAGAATTAAAATCAAAACTTAAAAAGTATTTGACAAAATACGATTTAACAGAATTAACCGATGAACAATTCAACAGAATGATTGAAATCACTCGTGAGCCATTAGTACTTCTTTCTGATATTACAGACGCTGTTTCTTATTTCTTCGGCGGTGATAAAGTTGAAGTTGAACAAAAAGTTAAGGATGAAGTTTTGTCTACAGAACTTTCTCAAGACGTTTTAAAAACTTTTGTTGAAGAAGCTGCTAACTGGGAATGGACAGAAGAAAACTTACACCACAAGTTGGAAGAATTCCGCGGTAAATTCAAAGAAGAAAAATCTTACAAACCTAAATTCACTATGTGGGCAATTAGAGGCGCTGTAACAGGTAGAACTTGCGGTGCTGATATGGTTGCAACATTGGCTATTATTGGTAAAGATAATTCAATCAAAAGAGCAAAAGCTGCGATTTTGTAATAACTATGTAAGTATAAATATAATAAAATATCTTATATAATAAAAATACGTTCTTTTATTAAGAGCGTATTTTTATTTTGTAAAATTATTATTAATTTAACTAAGCTTTAATAGCGCCTTCTCTAATCAATTCTTCTTTTATTTCTTTCTTTGTCTGGAATTCAGAACCGCCTTTATCGGTTTTTCTCTTTAAAAGCATAATTGCCGGAGTAATTACGCCAAGAGCCAAAATACAAGCGCCCATATTCATATTGATAGAATTTCTTTTTAGTTTTCTAACTTTAGTGAAAAATTCATCTGTTGTTTCACCTTTTTTAAGTGCGTTTTTGTATTGAGTATAAAGCTCGTTAACTTGCTTGTTAATACCTTTAACTTCGTCAAAATCGACAAATGCTCTTGTATCAATTTTATTTGTCTTGTCATAAGTTTTTAAAACGTCAGATTTTTTCGCAATTTTAACAACTTCATTTTCAGGATTCTTGTGTAAAAATTCGTACAAATTACCGTTAGATGTATTGGCTGCATCAAAATCTTTAATACTTTTTTCAATAGTTCCATCGTGAAAAACCTTTTTCAATTCTTCACTTTCTAATACTCTTGAATCAAGCGTAATTGATTTGTCATGATTTTTCTTCGCAGAATTTTCCATAAATTGTTGGATTTTCTTTCCTGCATAATACAAGAATAAAAGCGCAGAACCTTCTTTAATTACATATCCGGCAAATTCTTGCGGAGTTCTGGAGTCTTTAAGTCTTTCGGTCGTAATAAAGCCGTCTAGAATGTACATGTTTTTAACAGGAGAAAAAGCAAATTCTTCAACTATTTTGCCTAAACCTTTAAATGATGGTTGACTTGTTTTTTTAGCCTCTTCATTCTTTTGATTTTCGGCTTCTTTCTTTTTAACTTCTTCTTGATACTCTTTAATCAAATTTTTTCTGATTTTTTGGTCGGTGTATTTTTGTTTTAATTTTGTTAAACCTACGTAAGCGCATGCAGCAAGAAGAGTTGAAACAAAAAACCTAGTTGCTGCAAGATTTTTAAACAATCTTTTATTTTCGCCAGCTTTTTCAAGGTTCTTTTTAATTTCTTCGCTTGGCGCATATTTTTTAGCTTTCTCAAATATATCTTTGTCTTTGAAATTTCTTGGGTCGATTTTAGCGTCTAAACCAAACGCTTTAAATGCAGTCTTATCATAAACCCACTTAAGAGCCGGAATTCCGCCCAACCATAGAGCTTCTGTTCCAAATTCGTCGATAAGTCTGTCAAATCCCTCTTCTTTACCTGTAACGTATGAGCCTGCGGTCATACCTGCACAACTCGACATATCCTTTACCCCTAAAGGTATAAGCGAATTAGGGTTTCCTAGTGTAGAATAAATTTTTGCCAGATTAATCATCATAATTCTACAACCCCCACTTAAGGTTCATTAATTTTTTGCTGTGCTTGTTCATACTACGACCTTCCTTTCATCTTAAGTTTCGTCAATAAAATAAATTGCTATTGTTTTTACAAATTGTTACATTGGGTTTTATTGCCCTCATGCCAAATATAAATATATTTAAAACAATTTTCCACTTTCCATTTTCAATTTTCCATTTAGAAGAATATTTCTTGGGCTAGTATTTTACAACAAAAAAAGAACTTCCTTATAGGAAGTTCTTTTTCAAATCTTTCAACGTTAAACTAGCCTACAAGTTCAGTATCATCCGACTCAGAAGCCTTAACCATGATTGCATGTTCAACAGGATTTTCTTTTTTGTATGCACCATCAGCAACAGCTTCTTCAAAACCAAACTCGTCTCGGGCTTTTTTCATTTGAGTTTCATCAACCAACTTTTTAGCAAGTTCAGCGATTTCATAAACTAATTTATAACGGTTTTCTGCGTTTTCGTTAAGTTCCCACGCTACTTTAATAATTTGATCCATTTTTACCTCTTTTAATCGTTTAATTTGATTTTATAACACACAAGAGAATTTGTCCATAGGCAATTTCTTAACATAAATTTACAAAAACAAAAAAAAAGGCAATTTTTGAAAAGAAAAATACTTAATATATACATACGAGATATTAAAGGAGAAAAATATGACAGATACAGTAACATTAAATGTAATTAGTACTGATCAAAGTACAAGAAAAGAAACTATTCAAGTTTCAAACGAAGACCTTATTAAATGTATTTTCCCTTCATTCAATGGGAAAGATATTACAAGTGTTGGATATAATAAATTGGTAACAATCGCAAAAGCAGGAGACCAAAAAGTTTTAGAAGAGTCTGATCTTTCACCAGCTCAAAAAATGAAACAATTTTATTTGAACGGTTATGATGATGCTTATGAAATTAAATTGTCAAAAGACGGTAAATCTTATGAAATTACTGTAAAACCAACAGGAATGTTGCATCCAGACCCCCAAATATACCACATAAAAAAAGATTTTGGATTAAAAGAAAATGTATTTTTAGATAATAATCGCAATTTAGTTGGCGAGCATCCAGATGATTCGGAATCCGGCAATTATAACTTTAATAAAATAAAGGGCGGAACAACTTTCAAAATCCCTGTCAATGAAGCACACTTTTCCGCAGGAGTAAGTGGATTTTGGGGAAGATTGTTTGCGGTCGGCTAATCCATCAAAGTCGTCATAAGTATCGGATCACCGTCTGTAGCTAGAACTGTATGTTCAAAGTGCGCAGACGGTTTTCTGTCTTTTGTTACAACGCCCCATTTGTCGTCTTCAACAAAAACTTCATCGCCACCAAGATTTAACATAGGTTCAATCGCAATAACAGTATTTTGTTTGATTAGAGTTTGGTCGCCAACTCTGTAGTTAAATAAAAACGGGTCTTCATGCATTTCATGACCAACACCATGACCACCATACTGGCGAACAATACCTAATTTATAACTGTTAGCAACATCTTCTATAGCGCCTGAAATATCATCTAAAACATTTCCAGCCCTCATTTTTGAGATACCGGCAAATAAAGCTTCTTCAGTAGCTTTCATAAGCATTTGTTTTTCTTCTGAAATTTTGCCTACAGCATAAGACCAAGCGCTATCTCCAACCATACCGCCATAAGTTGCACCAACATCAATTGCAATTATGTCGCCTTCTTTAAGAATTTCTGTTTCTGAAGGAATTCCATGAACAACTTTTTCGTTAATTGAAGTACAAATGCATGCCGGAAAACCAGCGTAGCCTAAAAAAGTAGGAATAGCTTTGTTTTCTTTAATAACTTTCATTGCAATGTTATCTAGTTCTTTTGTTGAAATTCCGGGTTCAACAACTTCTTTCATTTTCTTATGAACAAGTGCAACAATGTGTCCTGCATGGCGCATTCTTTTAATTTCATCACGAGATTTTTTGTTAATCATAAATTCCTCAATTCTTTTTCTTAATTTTAAGCTTAAGACGCGATAAATTCAAGAAAAAAAATTTTTAAAACTTTTTGCTTGACATTAAACTTTGATTTGGTAATATAGAAATTGTCGATAAGCCCCCATCGTCTAGAGGCCTAGGACAACACCCTTTCACGGTGTAGACAGCGATTCGAATTCGCTTGGGGGTACCATTTAATAAGCCACGTATAACGTGGCTTTTTTAGTGCTTGATTTTTAAAATATACATTATTGCTGTATTTTAGCTGGTATTAAACAAAAAAACATTATATCTATCTTTTAGAGTAGTTTATTTTTTGAAAATTTCTAAAAATTTTGTTTAGCGGCAACAAAAGTGGTAATAAAAAAGTCTCTCAAAAAAATTCTAGGCTTTTTATAAAACCTATAACTCTCTCGTAGTCTAATTTTGGACTATTGTAAATAAAAGTCCGAAGTGGCAACGCAGTGGCAACATTAACAATCTTGCCACTGCAAAATGTTAATAATCTAAAGTAATCGTAAAACCTGTATTGATACTATTTTAGATGATTTTAAATTATAATTTCTCCCCAAAAAAGAATCAAAGAAACTGTCGAAGTTGTAGGAATTGTAATCAATCTGACAATATAGCTTGTCCAAGTAGTCCAATAACAAACGTTTTTCAAAATTATTCATAACAAATCACCTCTATTGCATCTACAGATTAACGCATCCGGATAATTTGTCAGGGCCTATGGAGGAATTTTGTTACAAAGCGACGCAATTAAATGGCTTTTTTAATATAATTGGCAGAACTGTGAAATTATTACGGCTAAGAGTTTAAGGTGCAAAAATTTGCACCCTACCTGCTAACAAATTTATTTTTTAGCAGTTTTATATTATTATAATTTCTGATGGTCTATATAGGAGTTGTGTATTATGAATATTCAAAACTGTAATAGTACAAATTTTCAAGCTAAGCTTATTTTTAATGAAGGAATGAATTCACATTCTAAAAAATTACAAAATATTGCAAGAAAGTTTGAAGAAAAAACACAAGGAAACGAACTGGAATTGATTGTTAATAAAAAACAAGATGGTATTATTCACTTGATTGCAGGCGTTCCATTTAAACTCAGATATATTTTCTGTGAGTTAAGCAAGAATATATCTAACAATTTAGAACGATTGCCTGAAGATTTAATCGTTAATAAATTCGCAAAATTTACAACAGAAGCTAAACACGAAATTGGTTGGACTGATTGGATTAAATCAACAATCAAAAAATCTATTGATGAAGAAAAACCGACTCGACAAATAATACAAGAATCTTTAGCTGATGATGGCGAAAAAATACAAAAAAATCCGATTATAAATAAATTTTTAAATAATATGGGCGAATTTAATCCGAATGCCGCTCCTGAAGTAAGAGAAGAATTTTTCGGCAAAGATAATTTCTTTAAAGATGCTACTCTATATTTAAAATAAGACTGTTATTCTTCAGGTTTATATTCTTGGACACCTGTTTCTTTTAATAATTCAACAACTTTTGCAAAGGTTTTAGGGAAGTATTTTTGCAAACATTGGCCGCGCATTTCAATATATGGTGCATAGTTTGAACTATGCATAATTGCATTTGTTTCTGCAATAAATTCTTGTTGCATACCTCCGGGTTTTAAAATGCCTGTTGCAATTAGATAACTAATTGCAGCGGCATCTACTCTTGTAGCAGAATTATTAAAAGCTTCCAATTCTACTTTAAAGATGTCATTTAGCTCTTTGTTTTCTCTAAATTTAAAGTAATCTCTATAATGTCCTAATTCGTGCAATAAAACAAATACATTCTTAGGAACTGAGTTTTGCTTAGATAGTTCAATTGTACCTGTGCTAGCAATAAACATAGCATTTCCTTCTTGTGCTTTGTCTGTATTTAACCATAATTTTTTCAAGCCAAATTCTTTAATATCACATAATGCAGAACCCGGTAACATTTTAACAATAGGCAATAAATCTTTAGAAATAATACCTTCGCTTTCAATTTCATTTGAACCTATTGAGAGTTCTACTTTTTCGCCATTATCTTTGGTTACGGTAATTTTATCTGTTTGATATTCAATTTCGTATTTCATACCATTTTCAATAGAAACGGCATGGTTATTATCAATCACTTTAAACTGCTGTCTGTTTTCAGTAACTTTACCATCTGGCTCGGTTATTTTTGTATAAACAAGTCTGCTACCGTCAGGTGATTGCATATAATTGTAGTCTGTTTTTGTGCCATCATTTGCTACCAATGTTTTTTCAAGTACAATTTCACCTGCCGGAGTTTTTTCTGCCAAACCGATTTTGTATTTTTTACCGTTAGCTTCTTCTCTCCATACATCAAATTTGCCTTCAACATCCTTAGATTTTAAGCAGAATTCCTTGTATAAGAAGTTACCATTAACATCTTTTATAGTTTGAATATTATCTGTGTAGAATGCGAAATCTGTAAAACCTAATTGCTCGTATTCAACCCTTGCAAGAACACTCTTATCACCATTTTTATTGACTAAGCGTTCTTTATTAAAGTTTGGATTTGTTGCGTCAAGAATAGATTCTTGTATCATTTTCCCATCTGCATCAAACATTATGCTACTGTTTCCATTTTCATCAAGTAGCACAAGAAATTCTTTGTTCTCTAAAATTAACAAATTATCATATTTTATATTATGAGCTTTGCAATAATCAACAATAGTATTGAAACTATTTTTTAGTTTGTCAAATTCATCTCTAGATAATATCTTTTCCATTTCTAATAAACCATCAATTGAATTCATAGAAATATCGTTGTTCAAGTAATCCAATATTTTTGCTTTGTCATTTGGTGCATTATCAATAGTCAAAACAATTCTTATAATATCTTGACCATCAAATTTACTTTTTCCTTCACTATTTTTATATCCCATTAATAGTTTTACTAAATCAGGGTCTTTGCTCTGTTTGAATGCAGCTACAATTTTTGCAGCATCAACATCTGAAAAACCGTTTTTTATTGCACCGTCATAAATATCAGGTGAAGCTTCTCTGGCACTTACAATTTCTCTTATTTCAGAACCTGAATAATAACTGCCATCAGATTTTTTCTGAGTTAATAAATCGCTTGTCAATTCATGATTTATTTTGTCAGCTTCAATAAGTCCTCTAACTTCATAAGCATTAAATCTATATTCTTTTCCATCGGCAGTTTTAACATCCAATGCCTCTTTTGTCAAAGTCGGATTGGTTTCATTAGCCACCATTAAATAATCAACTTGCATAATATCAAATCTAGGAGAACCGTTAGTATTTTTTTTATTTAAAGAGTTCTTAACAAATTCAGGATTCTTTTCATAACTGTTACACAATGCGCAAAGAGAATTAAATCCTGAAATCGTTTCATTATTTTTTGCGATTTCTAATATTTCAGGATATTTTTCGCATTTTTCCAATATTGAGTTAAAATAATCTTTGTCAGGTATTGATTCTCCTGATAAAAATTTATAAACTCCATTTATATTTTTAATATTTAAAATTCTATCTAAAGTTTTAGGATGTTCATTATATACTTCTGTTAGCGAGCGAATCATTTCAGGTGTAAAACGAGGTAAACCTCCTTCTAGATGTTGTGCTTCTAACATTTTTGCTACTTTTGAATCAATTTGTTCCGCTTCAATAAATTTTAGGGCATCACTTCCGTCATGCATATAAGCATAATCGTATGGTGGTTGTCCTTTTTCATCTAAAATTTCTTTGAAGCGTTTCGGATCAATTTCGTACGCTTTAACAGCATCTACGATGTTCTGTGCTTTATGACGAATCATTCCTTTATAATATTCTTGAGTCAATAAATCTTCTACAAGTTCTGGATTTTTATTATATGCTTCAACTAAAAATTTGATAGCACCTGCCTGAAATCTTGATTTGCCTTTCTCATTTTTCAAATTTAAAAGCATATCCGTTGCTTTTGTATTCATTTGATAGGCTTCGACAAGAGACAATACTTCTATGCCATCATATTTGTATTGACCGTTTTCCTGTTTCGTATTAATCAATTCTTCAGTTCGAGTTGCATCCGTTAAATGAGCTTTAACAAGGTATTTTACGGCAAATGGATGAAATCTGTATGCTCCATTTTCTGACTTAATATTTAGATATTTCTCTGTTAAATTTGGTTCTAATTGATATGCTTCGACAAGTGAAAAAATTTCCGTTACATTGAATTTTCTTGAATTATTTAATGCTTTTTGAGTAAATTCAGGACTCTTCAGCCAAGCATCTTTAAGAATATTTATATTATCTTGAGTTGCAAGGTCAGGGAAATTATTTTTCAAATATTCTTCAACTTGTTTTTTAGCTTGTAACTCTGCTTCTGTCATTTGGCTAGGATTTAAGTTTTTGTCAAAACCTTTAATGCGTCTATTTGTCTTAAATTTACTAAATTCTACCGCAGAAGCAACACTAACATTATCACCGACTAACTTTGATGATTTTTCCGCACGCACACCGCCTTGTTCCCTCGCCCCTTGTGGGAGAGGGTTAGGGTGAGGGACACTGTTGGTTTCAGCTTTAGCTTCCCTCACCTTATCAAACTTACTGCTGAACGCAGTTTCACCACGCACCATGAGTTGAAGTGAAGAAATCATTTCTGATGCGTTTTTGCACTCAATTCTTCTGCCGTCAGGAAGATTAATTTTAAAACCATCTTTGCCTCCATTTACCCCTTCTACGGTTGCACCTTTAAGTTGTGGCAAGTTTTCTTGCAAATACTTTTGAGATTGCATTCTAGCACTTCTTGAACCTGTCAACATCATGATTAAATGTGAAATAACCTTGATTTGACCTAAGCTGTAACCTTGATGCCCAAATTCTTCCATCAAAGTATCTGCAAGCTTTTCTGGAGTCAAAGTTCCTTCTCTTTGCAAAGTGTTTGCGATAGATAAAGCAGATTCAAAAGCTGTAAAACCAACAACATCGGTTGCAAAAGCTGCTGCTTCTGCTATCTTAGTAGGTGCAGATTTTTCTAAGATAGTTGCAAATACTTCATTCGCATTAACCGTACCTTGAGAGAATTTTTCGCTTAATGCCGTTGTTACTTTAGAAGCCACTTTAGATGCTCGTTGCATAACTTTTTGAGTTACAGTAGATCCAAATACACCTGCAAACGCACCAAAAGTGAATGAGCCATCGGCATTTGTCATTACTTGTGCTTGCGTATCAAGAAGTTTGTCAAATCCGTCTTGTTTAATTGCTCTGTTTGATACGTTCATCACAGTACCTTCTGCAGCTGTGTAAAGATACATTTTTGTACCTTCATTTAATGCAGGACCAATAAGTTTTACTGCTTGCCCTGAAAGCCTCAAAGCACCTTGAAGAAGTTTGTTACTTACTTGTTTAGAAGCTATTGCAACACCTGCTTTAGAAAACGTACTCATAGTTGACATTGCAAGTGTTGTTCCTGCTTTTGTTTCAGCTCCCCAGCCAAATGTTGCTACCATAATTAAGACTTCGCCAATACCGTTCATAACTTGGTTAAATGTACTGTCATTCGGGTCGTCAGCTACAATATTCATAGCTTTAAGAATTGCTTCTTTGTATTCGTCAGTCATTTTATTGTCTTTGTCAAAAGCTTTTCCGTTTTCAGCCAGAGCAAAACATTTTTTAAACGCATCAGAATTGTAGTCAATTCCGTATTTATCAGCAGTTTTGCCATAAATCTTTTTAAATCCTTCTTTGAATTTTTGAGGATTCAAAACTTTTAATTCGCTAGCATTTTTTGCAAATTCTCGGCATGAATCCGCCCATTGATAATGGTTTTCACCATCCAAACCAAGTTTATTTAAAACATATCCGATACCTTCAGAACCTAAACCAAACAAGCCTACACTATCTGTGTATTGGTCATTGTAGCTTGCAAGAGTTTCATACAAATTAGCCATAAAGTTAGCGGCTTTTATTTGTGTCAAAATTTCTTGTCTTTGAACTTCAGTTGCTTTATATTCTTCTTCATTTCTTAATGTAACACCTTCTGTGATTTCTAAAATGTTAGAAATATTGTCAAAAGTCGGTTCGAGTTCTTGTGAAGAAATAAGTTCTTTGAGTTCTTTGCCGTCTTTAAGTTTTTCCAAAGCCTCTTGCGGTAAATATGATAATCTTTCCACAACCTTTTTGCCGTCTTCTGTTTCTGTGTTTACACCAAGGGTTTCCGCAATAAAACGAGGGGAGTATGATTCTTTGCTGTCAATATTTTCTTTGGAATAAGTGTTGGTATTAATTGTAGCAACAGGCAACTTGATATACTTACTTATTCCATCAGTTGATTGACTGGCTTTTTGCTTGTTTTGTGCATTTTGCATAGCATTAGAAATATTTTTCTGTTCTTGAGTTTCTAATGCTTTTTTGAATTTAGTTTCATCATTAAATTTGTGTTTTTTACCGTCAATAATTAGTTCAAAACTTGTTTCTAAAGTTCTTTTTTCTGTTTTCTTCCATTTGTAATCGCCATTACTGTAAAATGCAATTGTTTCGGTTGTTCCGTCATTATACGTTGTAGTTACTTCTTTTCCACCATCTGGGGTTTGTTTTTCTGATGATGAAAGAATTGCGGCTGACGCGTCTGAAACAGATTTTACAAAACCTTGAAAATCGACGTCTTGGATATTTACTTGCTCTGCAAAAATACTCTTTACCAGGGCGTTTTCGTTTGCATCTAAAACTCTGTCGCTTCCGGCAAAACTTTGTAGGCCTTTGAAAATACCATCTAATTCTTCGGTTTCTAACGTTCCGTCTTTGTTGGTATCGTAAGCATCAAAAAGGACTTGGTACTTGTTATCAAGCTGTTCTTTGCGAACGCCATGTTTTATGTCGCCAAGCTTTTCCTTGTGTCCATTGCCTTGTTGTATATTGTAATCGCCGAAACCCATCTTACTTTATTTCCTTCCTGACATGTATTAACGGCATATTTTTGAAAAACTTTAGAGATTTTCGCTAAAAATTTACAATGGAAGTAAAATTGTTACAATTCAATCGCATTATTATATTTGTTTAATTTTGCAAAATTAAAGTGATATAAGGATTCAAGCAAACATTTTAAATAAAAAAACAGGAGAGTCTCTCTAGTAAATCTCTCACGGTGCCATTTCATGATATTTGCACAGTTATATGTTAAACAAAATTATCAAGTAACAAAGCCTTTTTTGTTTACATAACTCATCAAATCTTTTACAAAAGCTTTCTTTTCCTTGATTGTTTCGATTTCCAAACAGCCATCGGAATCAAAGTTAAAATTGCTTTTCTTAACCCTGAATTTTTCTAAGAAAGAATCAAAGAAACTGTCGAAGTTGTAGGAATTGTAATCAATCTGACAATATAGCTTGTCCAAGTAGTCCAATAACAAACGTTTTTCAAAATTATTCATAACAAATCACCTCTATTGCATCTACAGATTAACGCATCCGGATAATTTGTCAGGGCCTATGGAGGAATTTTGTTACAAAGCGACGCAATTAAATGGCTTTTTTAATATAATTGGCAGAACTGTGAAATTATTACGGCTAAGAGTTTAAGGTGCAAAAATTTGCACCCTACCTGCTGTGATAATATATGAATAATTAAAATTTAATTTTATTCAAAATAATGCCAGTTTTAATATGCAAAGTGTAATATTATTTAATATTATTAATAATAACTATATTATTATCTTGCAAAAACTTTCTAAATTCAAAACTCAAATTTTCAAGTTTGCATTTTATTCCAACAGCAGTTGGATACAAGTCAAAAGCTACAAGTTCATTATGAGATTCAACAGAACTTGCAAAAAATTGGTTAGTACCTTCTAGTGCTTTTTCAAAATCCAGTGCTTTATTTGCATCACCTAATATTTTTATAATATTTTTGTTTTTAGAAACTTCTGACAATTCTAGTCCTTGTATTTCTCTAAACACAAGAGCATATTCTCTATCACTGATTTGATGAGGATAATATTCTTTAAATTTAGTCACAAATTTACTGTCACTACCCATATATCTCAAGATTTTATCAATATCTTTGCCATATTTTGTATTAGCATTTCCATCAGAAACTTTTCCAATTGCATTCATATCTAATTTATCAAATATCGCAAAGACTTCGTAATCTTGAAAAACCTTGCAAACTCCATTTTTACCAGTTGAAATTGATAAACCCAATCCTTTATCATAACCACCTGACGCAAATACTGTCATTAGACCTTTTTCTGTTGCACCGTGATATGCAAAAAATTCTTTATCTAAGCCCATTTGGTTAGCATCAATAACAATATTTGAAGTCGCTTCACGTCCTTCTCCAATCGTTGTTAATTTAGCTCCCTTTTCTAATGCTTTTTCTGTATTTACACTTGCGGTAAACATCATTCTGCTTTTGCTTTGTAAGGCAAGTATTGCTTCTTCAATTTCATTAATCATATTATAATTAAGTTTTTCACCATAATTGGTATAAAAATTATCATTAACAGCTTTCAAGTCGGATTCAGCAAAAATTCTTGCTAATTTAAAATCATTACCACTTCTAAAAACATCTGTTAATTTTTCTACTAACGTCGGATTTTCTTTTTCTGAAATATCCGTAAGCCAATGATGGTATTTAACAAGATTAACAATCCTATTTTTTTCCATTGGTGTTAAATTAGGAATTCTTTCAACAATTGCATTAACCGTTTGAGAAGATGGTAATGCATGTTGATCAAACTTAGTTCTTTCAATCTTATTTATATCATGTAAAAGTGTTGCAACACCTAAAATCCTTTTGTCAGTTTCGCTCAATTCTTTGTACATAGGATTTTTCATATTTTCTTGAAAAGCTTTTAACATGTGTTCTGCTAAATTATATTTCTGGACATTATGTTGCTGTGCTTGAATTGTAAACCTAAATTCAGGAATTGCGTTACAAATACTTTCAATAACCGGATGTAATTCTTCAAAACCTTTAGGTAGTATTATATTATTTTCTTTTGATAAAAATTTATGAATATGATTATTAATTGCTTTTTCGATATCATTTAAACCATTAGGTGAAATTTCTACCGGCAAACCACTTATAATATTTTCACTATTTTTTGATAGACCAAATTTTGATAGTATTTTTTCTTGTTCTATCGGTGATAAATGTTTAATTTCATTGAAAATATCACTTTTAAATGAATCTCTTGAATACTGAAGTTTAATACCTCCTGCTTTTGCCAGTTTTTCTATAGAAAAATTATTATTACCAAAAATATTCATTATACTATTAAATTGTGAAGAAAATTTTTGCGATATATCTACAGGTACTTTATTGATTTTTACAAGCAAAGCTAATTCTCTATTTATGGCATTAAAAGTCTCTGTTGCTAAATCTTTACATCTTGCTCCTTGAATCATGGCTGACCATTCTCGCAAATCATTTTTTGTGTATTTCGATATGTTTTTAGGATTTAGAATTTCTAAAGGAATCTCATTTTCTATAAAAAATATTGCATCGCGAATTTGAGCATCCAAAATTTCTCCGCTTTGTAATTTTTGTGCTAAAAATCTACTTTGTTCAGTAAATGAATTAAAATCATCATCGTATGTATAAAGTTTTAACATTTCATTAATATTTTTAGGTTTAATTTTTCCTTGCGTTTCTAATGTTAACAATTCTTTTAAAAATTGTGTTGTTCCCTCATCTCCTTCTTTTAAATAATTTAAGATTCCTTTGGTATTTATTTTTAAAGAATGATCATTACAGTGGCGATTAAGTAAAATAACCATTTTTTTCTTTTGTGATGAAAATAAATTAATTTTATTCTCACTTACAAGTTTTAATAATCTTTCAACTGATGTATCATCTAAATCTTTGGTGTATTTATTAAAGATAGGTAAAATATCATCTGTAACAAGTCCATTTTCTGAACAGTATTTTGCAATAATATCTTCTTTTTTTATTAAAACATTACTAATGTTTTTACGATTCACATCATCAGCCATGTTTTTAATAGCACGAGTTGATTCCGGTAAATTAGCTTTCCATTCGTTGTATCGTTGAAAATATTCACCACCTAAACGTTGTCTTACTGCTTGATATTCTTCGGTTTTAGGTAGATTTTTCATTTCCTGTGTAATTCTGCTAAAATCTTCTCTGCTTTTAGCAGTTTCTAATTCTTTTATTAAGCGTTGTTGTATTTGAATTGGAGTTTCTAAATTAGCTGCTTCTTTTGTAGAAATTTTTTGTTCTTCTTGCGTAACACTTTTTTTAGAAGATGCCAGTTCTATGTCAACATCCTTTTCGACTCTTGGAGTTTCACTCTCAATTTTGCTGGGAACTTCGTCAGCAACCTTGTTTCCATTCGCATCGACTTTCACATTCTCTTTACCAAAAACTTTTTGTGCACCTTTGCCGGCAGCTTTCATACCGCCACCGATTACCGGCGCCATAATTGCACCGCCAATACCACCTTCAACAGCACCTTCAAGCATTGTTTCTGCATCCCAATCAGAATCCAGTCCGGCTCTAAAACCATCATCAATAGCACCACCGAGAGCTCCATCCGTAGCCATTTCAGCAGCCATTGCAGTTCCTCGTTTCAATAAAGTTCCACCAACGTATTCATAACCGGCAGGATTTGTTAAAGCTGTTTTTAAACCTTGTTTTACTCCAGTTTCAACAACTTCTTCGGCAACTTCTTTGCCTACTTGTTTTACTGCTTGAATACCTAATTTAGTTGCAACAGTTTTGCCGACTGCACCACCTAAACCACCTGTAATAGGTGCTAAGGCACCAGAGAACGCACCTGTGGCTAAATCATGTCCAAAGTCTTTCATTGTATATTTTCTATCTGTTCCAACAGTATCAAGAGCTTTTACTCCGGCTTTTATCAATGCTCCACTAGCAGTGGCAGCTGCTACTCCAACAGCAATTGATGCTCCACCTGTAAATGGAGCTGCTGCTACTGCTGCCGTATATATACCTACTGCTGCGACACCTGAAACCATATCGCCCACAACATCAGCAGCCATTTCTTGACCTTCTTTGTAGCCGTTGATTTTTGCAGTTGCTTGAGATAATTCGCCACGTTTAAATTTTTCTAAATTTTCTTTTGTATATTCAACTCCTGTTGCTTCTTTAAAATTTTTTTTGCTAATTTTGCCGGTTTTAACTTGATTAAGGAGTTTTCTCTCAGCATTAATTTGTTGTTGAGCTTTGTCTGAACCATCACCGATACCGGTTTGATTCTTAACCCAATCCCAACCTTTACCAATCAAACCTTGTTCTTTTTTAGTTTTGTTAAGCCTTTTTTCTTCATTATTCAATCTTGCAAGATTTTGGTCCACAGCCCCTCGTGTTGGATTTTTAGCTTTTAAAGTCCTCTTTTTACCATTTTTAGTAACAGTATAACTACTTCCATTAGTAGCGATAGAAATTTGTCCTTCAACTTTTTTGAAATAATCAGGTTTAATTGGAGTACCATCTGCCCCAAAATATTGCATTACCGTTCTGCCATCTGCAAGTCTTGAATAAACAACCTTTCTCCCTGACTGTAAATATATTGTCTTTTTAGGTTTAGCTTTTGTTGTTTTTTCAACTTGCAAGCCGGTATTATTATCTTTTTGTTTTGAACTTACTAAAATGGATTGTTTTTGTTTGGCAGTTAGAGTGATTACACCATTTTCGACCATAATAGACAAAACTTGATTATCAGATAATTTCTTTAATTTAGGATTAGATTGTCTATATGCTTGAATTTTCTGTTGTAAATTAACCTTTTCTGCCATTGCACACCTTTTAAGAATCAATTGAAAATATGTAACACAATTCATATTGTGTTACATATTTTCTATCGGCATTTTTTGTAAAAACTTTAATGTTTTATGTAAATTGTTACAATTGAATGATTTTTGTTACAATTCAATCGCATTATTGCATTTGTTTAATTTTGCAAAATTAAAGTGATACAAGGATTATTACGCAAATATTTGTAAATAAAAAAACAGGAGTGTTTCCCTAGTAAACCTCCCCCGGTGTCATTTCATGATATTTGCACAGTAACGTATTAAATAAAATTATTAAGTAACAAAGATATAAAATAGTTAAAGTTAAAACTAACAAGTTCTTAAAGGACGACTTGTAAAAAAGGCTTGTAATTTCAACAGGTAACAATTTGTCACCAGTTGAAATTACAAGCTGATGATGGGGAAATGCGTAAGACTGATGTTACTGATATCAAGACAAATTTTCGTATAACTTATCTTGGACACTGGTGAGAATAATGCGAACACATAGAATAGTGTTATTGATAATTTATAAAAGTTAATAATTTGTCTAATATTAATCTTTGGGTTAATATAGAAATATGATTAAGGGGAAGATTGTAGTAGTCGATGATGAAAGAATAGTTACTTCTGCGTTTAAGACATTGCTTAAAGTTGAAGGCTTTTCTGATGCTCATTTTTTTAATAGTCCAAAGGATGCATTAACTTTTTTAAAAGATAATCAACCGGATTTAGTAATTTCAGACTTTTTAATGCCTGAAATGAATGGTTTAGAATTTTTATCAGAAGTAAAAAAACTTTATCCTGAAGTGAGTAAAATTTTACTAACAGGTTACGCTGATAAAGAAAACGCTATTAAGGCTATCAATGAAATTGGACTTTATCGCTACATTGAAAAACCTTGGAATAATGACGACTTGATTATCAATATCAAAAATGGTATAGAAAGAAGCTATCTTCTAAGTGAACTCAGACAAAAAATCTCTGAATTAGAAGATGCTAAAAAAGAATTGGAAAAATATTCACACAACCTAGAACAAATAGTTGAAGAACGTACGGCGGATTTGAAACAATCTAATGCAAAATTAGAAGGGGTTTTCAATTATTGCGCAGACGGAATTGTAATTATTAATGAAGACGGAATTATAGAACAAGTAAATCCGGCATGCGAAACTTTAATCGGACTTGTTGGCGATAAATTGTTAATGACTTCCATTGATGATTATTTGTTCAGTAAAAAAACTTTTATTTCAAAAGAGTTGCACAAGCTCGATGAAAGCGAACTTCTTTTGAGGGAATTCTATATTAAAAATCCTTTGAGCAATACTGAAACACCTGTAGAAATAAGTTTTGCAAGAATTAATCCTGATGACGAATACAAGCGTTTTGTCGGCGTAATCAGAGATGTTACGGAACAAAAGAAATCAGACAAATTAAGGGATGATTTTATCGCAACACTTACACACGATTTGAGAACCCCACTTCTGGCTGCTATTCAAACTTTAACATTTTTCCTAAACGGAGCTTTGGGCGAATTGGATGAAAAACAAAAACTTCTACTTGCAACAATGCAAAAAAGTAACGAAGATTTGCTGGGCTTAGTTAATGCTCTTTTAGAAGTTTATAAATATGATGCGGATAAATTAGAGTTAACTAAAACGAACTTTAATATGTATAATCTTGTTGAGCAAGTTTATAATGAACTGCAACCGCTTGCACAAACAAAGGAAATTGAATTTAAGATTGAATGTACAAACAAAGATTTAACCGTAAATGCCGATAGAAGTGAAATTAGACGCGTGATTTGCAATCTTTGCGGAAATGCGATAAATTACACGCAAAATGGCGGACGAGTTATTATAACACTAAAAAATGAAGGTAACGATCTGATTTTTTCAGTATCTGACAATGGTTCAGGAATTCCTCAAGAAGATATTCCAAATATGTTCCAAAGATTTTCACAAGGTACGAGCAAAAAACGTTCAACAGGTACCGGCTTAGGTTTATATTTGTCCAGACAAATTATAGAATCGCATGGTGGTAAAATCTGGTTGGAAAGTGCGTTAAATAAGGGCAGTGAGTTTTCATTCCTGCTTACGGATTCAGTTATTCAAAAAGAAGGAAGTTTAGTATGATAAATACTTTGTTAGTTGAAGACCACGAGCTTTATAGAATGGGTTTGTCAATGCTTTTAGATAAAGCAGAAGGTATTACTCTTGTAGCAGAATCAGCAGATGGATTGGACGGAATTAAAAAGGCTCGTGAACTTTCACCGGACGTTATACTTATGGACATTGGACTTCCAAATATTGACGGAATTGAAGCTACTCAACGCATAAAAGATTTTAATCCGGACGTTAAGATTTTAATCTTTACTTCACGCGATAGTGAAAACGATGTATTTGAAGCTTTTAAAGCCGGTGCTGACGGTTATATTATGAAAGGCGCAACGCCTGAACAAACAATTTCCGCTATTAAATCCGTTTATGAAGGTGTAGGTTGGATAGATCCGAGTATTGCAAAAATGGTATTTTCAAACCTTCAAAAACCAAGTGCAAATGTTGTTACAGAACCTGAACCTAAAAAATCAAATAATTCTTACGGTTTAACAGAAAGAGAATTGGATGTTTTGGAGCTTATGGTTGAAGGTCTTTCTAATCCTCAAATTGCGGACAAATTAGTTATTACAAAAGCGACTGCAAAAGCTCACGTTCATAGCATTTTGCAAAAACTTTGTGTTTCTTCAAGAACTCAAGCTACCGTTACAGCAATGAAAGAAGGATTAGTTTAATGTTTGAAGCATTAGCCGGCATGATAATGGCTGTAAAAATCCATTTCAATCAAATGAAATATCCGATCATGAAAAAACAGGATAGAGTTGTTGCCGAAACGATTTATAGAAATAACGTTGATAAAGTCGGTGAAACTGAAAAATACGAAAAAAGTAAAATGCCTAAATCAGGCTACATGACAGTAGAAGAATACGAAAATGAATCTCGAGCAAAATCCAGACGTGAAATTAGCGCAAAGATTTTAGATAAAGCAGAGATGCCAAAAGATGAAAACATGGTTTATGTTCCGCAAAAGAAATTTCATCTTGTAAAATACAATGATCCCGTTGGCAGTCCTGAGTTGAGTTTGCCGAGAAAATTGAATTTTGACAGACAAATAAACGCACAAGGAATTGTTTCAGGCGATTTTACAAAACTTGTTTATCCTGCGGTTTATTATTATGCGCAATCTGATTGCACAAGTTGTGATTTATTTTTAATAAATCTGGATTCTTCGCTTTCGGATATTGAGAAAGTAAAAAAAGCTAATATTTTAAACAAAGTTGATAAACCTTTGATATCCACCGATAAATCAATTGATACAAAATTTATCTTTAGAACGCTCACACCGATTGATTTTTCAAGTGACAATACAAAACTTGTAGTCAAAGAAAAAATCGGTTACAGACATGATGGAATTTGGCAGACAAATTTATGGGTATATGATTTTAACAGAAAAGAAGCTCAAAAGTTGCCACAAATCAGAGATGCGATTATAAATTATTGGGCGCAAGCAGGTGGAGTCGATTTCGATGAAAAACGTTGGGATATTTATCCTTTAGGTTTTGATGCTAATGATGAAAACCGAGTTGTAGTTTGCGCTTACGCATACACAGGAGATGTGCCGAAATTCTTAGGAACTTGGAGCATTGATGTTTATGGCGAAAATTCAAGGCTGGAATCTTTGACCGGTTCAAGCATTCCTATATCAATTGTAGGGTATAGAATGGAAGAAGAGGCCGACGTTATACCTGTTTCAGAAGTTGAGTTTGACGCAAAGCATGCAAAAGAACTAGCTAAAGCTAAGGAAAAAGATGCAAAAGAAGCTAAGAAGTTTGATGAAAAAGTTAAAAAAGTAGAATATGAGCGCAAAATTCAACAAATGGATATGGCAACAATGCTTAAAATTATGCAGCGTCAAGAAGAAATGAAAAAGAATTATCAAAAAAGTAAAAACGGTTTAACTGGAAGTTAAATGGAATTTACATTTCGTTAAAACTATTCATTGCTTGATATGAACTTCTTACTAAAGGGCCGATTTGAAAATTCTTAAATCCGACTTTTCGTGCCAAAGTTTTTAATTTTTCAAATTCTTCCAGCGTATAAAATTTTGCAACTTCTAAATGCGCTTTTGAAGGTTGAATATACTGTCCAATCGTAACAATATCAACTCCGGCGTTCTTTAAATCAACCAAAGTTGATTCAATTTGTTCAAAATTTTCACCCAAACCTACCATTAAACCGGATTTTGTTACGATTGATGAATTGTCTTTAATGTATTTCAAAACTTCAAGCGACCAATCATAATTGCCTTGTGGGCGTGCGGTTGCAAAAATTTCTCTTACAGCTTCTATATTATGATTAAAAACTTCAGGATTAGCCTGTATGATTGTATCCAATGGAGAACATAAGTTTCCACGCCCCTTGGAAAATGGGGCTAAAGGGTGGGGTTTTTCGCTAGGTGCAAGCCCTTTTGGTTTAAAATCCGGTGTTAAGATTTCGACTTTAGCATCGCAAATTTTTCGGATTTCATCAACACAATTCTTAAAATGTTCTGCACCACCATCCGGCAAATCATCACGCGTAACAGACGTAATTACTGCATATTTTAAGCCCAATTCTTTTACGGCTTCTGCTACATGTTTTGGCTCTTCCAAGTCTAACGGTGCGGGCTTTTCGCTAGAAATATTACAATAACGACAATTGCGCGTACAAACATTACCCATAATCAAAAATGTTGCAGTGTTATGCGAATAACATTCGCTTTTGTTAGGACAGCGTGCGCCTTCACAAACAGTATTTAGACATTTTGTTTTTAAGATTCTTCGAACAGTTTTTGTCTTTTCCGTATCAATAATCGGACGTTTTAAATATTCTGGTAATCTTGGCATATTCCCTCCGCTAGACTTGAATTTTATTTAGAATACGTTAAAATAAGAATATAGGCAAGGGCGCCGTTAACACCCTGCCAACCCATTATAGGGTTTTTAGTATGAGAATTAGTATTATGATTAATGCTAATTCTCTTTCGGTGATTTCAACTAACATCTATACCTCCTTTCCGTTAGTGAAAATCAGTTTTAGTATGTGTTAAAATCTTTAGCCTATGTTCTTATTTTAATGTGCCAAACCATAATACCAAAAGTGTGAAAATATATCAATAAATATTCTTTTGCATGTGGGCTTTGTCGGCTTAGTAAAAGAATATTTAAATGATTTTACAATTTTAGAATAAGTGATTATGTCTAAAGGCTTAATTATACAATGAATATACTCTGGTTGAATCGAGTACGCTACTAGTTCAAAATATAATATTTTCTTACATTTTTGTAAGCTTGTATTAAAAGAGCGATATTATCAGTTAATATAGGAACACGATTGTTAGTAACTATTATTAGAAAAATTAAGCCATTAGGTATAAAAAGCCTTTTATAATTCATGCTGTTTTTATATCATGAAAAAGTTAGTTTTTGCCGGCTTAGGTGTAGGTAGTGTTCAACTATTTGCATTAAATACTACAATATCATCTATATTAATTTGAAAAATTATTGTCAGGCAATGCCTGACCTACATACTAATTTGTAACAATATCTTAATAATAACGCAAGTTTTAACCTTTTGCTGTTTTAATTGTAATGAAGATAGTATTACTGGAGGTTTTATGTCTATAACTGGAATTAATGCTTATAGTCCAAGAGTCGGTTTTAAAGCAAATTCACCAAAGAAACAACAACAATATGAGAATCCGATTGATAGAGGAACAGAAAGAAATTTAGCTGTTTTAAGCTCTGTTGGGATGAGTGCATTAGCAGGGGTGCTTGCAGGTGGTTTAACTACACTTTTCACAAAAGGTGTTAAATGGCCGGTTGGAGTTGGTATTGTTGCAACATTAGGTGCGTTAGGTTTAACTCTACCATCAAAAATGTACAATACGAAAGTTAGTGCTTATACAAGAGAAAAAGAAATGGACGTATTTTCTAGACAAAAAACAGCACAAAATAATATTTATGAAGATATCAACAATGAAATAAAAGATGATAATGTATCACTTGATGATAAAATTAATCATTACGCAACCGCAAAAATGGCTGATAATGGTAGTGGAGTAATGGTAAAAGGTGTGTAAATGAGCATTTCTGCTATTAATACAATCAATAATTATCGATATAATCCAAATTTTACCCAAAAGAAGATTGAGCAACCATCACAGAAAAATGATGAAAACCCAATTTCACGCAAAGGTGAAACTGCAAATCTTGTTAAAGCAACCTTTCTAGGAGGTTTGGCTTTAGCAGGAAAATTGGTTTGGGAATTAGTCGTTGACGGTGATTTTGAATTTGAAAATGTTGCAAAAAAAGCCGGAGAATTAGTTGATAAAAACAAAAAAGACGCAAGTAAGAATAAGAAATTTTTATACAAATTAGGTGCTTTTGTTTCATTAATGGCAGCAGGTTTTACAGGTTTTGCCTTGCTTTATACCGCATATAAAGCACCTAAAATCGCTTATGAAAGCAAAGTAAACACATTCACCAAATCTAAAGAAATGGATACTTATACTAAGTCTAACGAGGCTGAACGCGAACTTTACACGCAATTAGCTGATAAAGCTAAAACATCAACCAAAGAAGAAAAAGAAGATTTAAAAGAGCAGTATGTAAAAATGACAATGGCAAAAAACCAAGTACCTGATTTTGTAAAATAATATAAAAAAGAGCGTAGTTAGTAGGGCAACTTTACTAAGCCGACGAGACAAAGTACGATTTTTGCACCATTAATCTAAATATAATATTATTAAAACAGTTTATAAAACTGGATTCTTCATTTTACAATACACTTACAAGCTTATAGGCATTACTACTAACAAAGAAATGAAGTGTAAAAACGGTTTCAGAATGACACCAAACCGGTAGTTTACGTCAAGTCATTGTGAAGGCGATTAGTTTAAAGCGATTCTACAAAGTCCGGCAGCCGTGTTCAACGATTTTCATTGAACACTGCAATATCATCTATATTAATTTGAAAAGTTATTGTCAGGCAGTGCCTGACCTACATACTTGAATTTTATTTAAAGTACGTTAAAATAAAAATATAGGCAAGGGTGATGAAGGCACCCTTACCACCTACACGTTAATGTAGGATTTTGTAGATTAGAATTAGCATTATTGTTAGTAGTGCTAATTCTTTTTCATTGATTTCAACTAACATCTATACCTCCTTTCCGTTAGTGAAAATCAGTTTTAGTATGTGTTAAAATCTTTAGCCTATATTCTTATTTTAATGTGCTAAACCATAATACCAAAAGTGTGAAAATATATCAATAAATATTATTTTATTTTGGTTTTTTATCGGCTTAGTAAAGCCGACCTACAAAAATACGAAAAAGATATTGCGATTAAGACTTAAAAGAACTTTCATGTAAAGAATTTATAAAGCTTTTTTAGCGAGTGTAAAAGTTACACTCGCTAAATGCTTTTTCTTGTGCGGATTTTAGCTCAATTTATATACTCCATATCCCCTAAATCCTCATGTTGACTTGCGTTGACAATAATTTTAATTTGTGTTGCAATATTGTTATAGCCGTACTAAAAAAAGGAGATTCAAAATGACAACTAAGACTAAAAAGAATGTTGAATCTTTGGAAAAAAGCTTGGAAGCATCAAATGTTGTTGAAACACTTGACCAATTAGAAAGCTTAATTTCTAGAGTTCACAAAGCTCAAAGAATTTTCGCAACTTTCTCACAAGAAAAAGTTGACGCTATATTCAAAGCAGCAGCTACAGCAGCAGACAAGGCTCGTATCCCTCTTGCTAGAATGGCTGTTGAAGAAACCGGCATGGGTATTTTAGAAGATAAGATTATCAAAAACCACTTTGCTTCTGAATATATTTATAACAAACATAAACACGCTAAAACTTGCGGTATCATCAGAGAAGACAAAATCAACGGTACAAAAGTAGTTGCAGAACCTTTAGGCGTTTTAGCAGGTATCGTTCCTACTACAAACCCAACTTCAACTGCTATTTTCAAATCTTTAATTTCATTAAAGACTAGAAACGGTATCATCTTCTCACCACACCCAAGAGCTAAAAAATCTACAATCGCAGCTGCTAAAATCGTTTTAGATGCTGCTGTTAAAGCTGGTGCTCCAGAAGATATTATCGGTTGGATTGATGTTCCATCAATCGAACTTTCAAGCGCATTGATGAAACACCCTAACATCGATTGTATCTTAGCTACAGGCGGCCCTGGCATGGTTAAGGCTGCTTATTCATCAGGCAACCCTGCTTTAGGTGTTGGCCCTGGTAATACACCGGCTGTTATTGATGAAACTGCTGATATTAAAATGGCTGTTTCTTCAATTCTTATGTCAAAATCTTTCGACAACGGTATGATTTGTGCATCTGAACAATCAGTTGTAGTTGTTGATAGCATTTATGAAGAAGTTAAAAAAGAATTCATTTACAGAGGTGCTTACCTTGTAAATGATAGTCAACAACAAAAATTAGTTGACCTTCCTCTTATTGATCCAAAAAGAGGTACAGCTCATCCTGACGTAGTTGGTCAAAAACCTCACAGAATCGCTGAATTAGCAGGTTTTGGCAACGAAGTTCCTGAAGATGCTAAAATCTTGTTGGTTGAAAGACCTGAAGTTGATTGGGAAGACCCATTCTCAAGAGAAAAATTATCACCTGTTCTTACTTTATACAGAGCAAGTGATTTTGAAGATGCTACTGAAAAAGCTTATCACCTAGTAAGCAAAGGTGGCGCTGGACACACTTCAGTTCTTTACACAGACGAACGTAAAAAAGATAGAATCAACTTGTTTGGCGAAAAAATGCCAACTTGCAGAGTTCTAATCAACTCTCCATCATCTCAAGGTGGTATTGGTGACTTGTTCAACTTCAGACTTGAACCATCACTAACTCTAGGCTGCGGTTCTTGGGGCGGAAACGCTGTTTCAGGTAACGTAGGCGTAGAAAACTTATTGAACTACAAAACCGTTGCTGAAAGGAGAGAAAATATGTTATGGTTCAAAGTTCCTTCTAAAGTTTACTTCAAGAGAGGCGCTACTGACTTAGCTCTTCGTGAATTAGAAGGTAAAAAACGTGCATTCATCGTAACTGATAGATTCTTATTCAACTCAGGTGCTGTTAATGCAATTACTAACGTTCTTGACGAAATCGGTATTGAACACGAAGTATTCTTTGATGTTAAACCGGATCCAACATTGTCAACAATCGACCAAGCTATGGCTATTATGAAACCATTTGAACCTGATGTAATCATTTCATTAGGTGGCGGTTCTCCAATGGACGCAGCTAAGATTATGTGGTTATTGTACGAACAACCTGATACAAACTTCGAAGATATCGCTATGAGATTTATGGATATCAGAAAGAGAATTTGCAGAATCCCTGAATTAGGTAAGAAAGCTACTATGGTTGCTATTCCTACAACATCAGGTACTGGTTCTGAAGTAACTCCATTCGCTATCATTACTGATGACGAAACTCACGTAAAATATGCTATCGCTGATTACGCATTAACTCCAAATATGGCAATCGTTGACCCTAACTTCGTTGATGGTATGCCAAAAGGCTTAACTTCAGCATCAGGTATTGACGCATTAGTTCACGCATTTGAAGCTTATGTATCTTGTATGGCTACAAACTTCACTAACTCAAACGCTTTAGAAGCAACTAAGTTGGTATTCAGATACTTAGAACGTTCATACAAAGAAGGTGCTAATGATCCTATCGCTAGAGAAAAAATGCACTACGCTGCAACAATCGCTGGTATGGCATTTGCTAACTCTTTCTTAGGATTGTGCCACTCTATGGCTCACAAACTTGGTGCTATGTACCACGTTCCACACGGTGTAGCTAACGCATTGTTATTCAGACAAATCATCAAGTACAATGCTTCTGATGCTCCACACAAACAAGCAATCTTCCCTCAATACAAATTCCCTAATGCGAAGGCTAAATATGGTCAAATCGCTGATGAATTAGGTTTGGGCGGTAAGAATGATGATGAAAAGGTTGAATTGTTAATCAAGGCAGTTGATGAATTGATGGACAAAATTGAACTTCCTAAGTCAATTAAAGACTTCGGCGTAGATGAAAAAACATTCATGGATAACTTGGATGAACTTGTTGAATTGGCATTCGATGACCAATGCACAGGTGCTAACCCTGCTTACCCATTGATGTCTGATATCAAACAAATATACATCGATGCTTATTATGGTAATGTTTAATTAATATTTAAACAATAATAACAAACATGGTGCGTTCTTCGAACGCACCATGTTTATGCTTTATATATTTGTCGTGTTCAATGAAAAATGTTGAACACGACCTACAGACTTGTATTAGATTCTATGGAAAAATGGGGAAAAGAGTATAAGAATAAATTTGAGGAATAAATAAAATGGAAAAAATAAACAAATTATTAGAAAACTATGTAAAATCTATAAATGAGTGTGATACAGAACTTGCTCAAAATTTTTGGGATAACAAAGAACCTGTATCTTTTATTCACCCGCTTGGGTATGAGCATAATTTTGATGAAATAAAAAATCATTTTTATTTGGAAATTATGGGCGGCAGGTTCTCAAAAAGAGAGTTGAGATTAAAAGATATAAAGACTAAAATCTATAATGATACTGCATTTTTAGAGTTTAGTTGGGATTTTTACGCAACACTAAAAGAAACAAACGAGCAAATTCACACCAAAGGCAGAGAAACACAGTTTTTAGTCTTGCGTGATAATGAATGGAAAATCATTAATATTCACTATTCGCAAGAATCTGAGGGGTAAATAAGGGGTTAATAATTAATATTTGCAAAATTCAAAGCCGAAAGTTTGTAGGTCGTGTTGGACAATTGACATCCAACACGACATTAATATATATTACACATTCGGAGAAAAACTGTCATAACACCAGTAGAATGTTTGAAATTGAATGTGATATATATCTATCGAAATCCAGACTAACACAGATTTGCAAGGTTTGGAAAATGTAAATAGTTTTTATAAAAAACGATTATTGCCAAACTGACAAATATCTTTCACCACTATCAGGAATTATTGCAACGATTGTTTTGTTTGGATACTTTTTCGCCAAGGTTTTGGCTGCGCAAACATTTGCTCCGGCTGAAATTCCGCAGAAAACGCCGTGTTTTTTAGCTAGTTCAATTGCTTGAGCCTTCGCATCTTCACCTTTTACAGTCAAAATTCCGTCTAAATTATTGTCTTTGCAAATTTCCGGTATGAAATTAGCTCCAATACCTTGAATAACATGAGCCCCTGCCTTTCCTTCTGTAAATAGAGGACTTTCAGCAGGTTCTACTCCATAAACAATTGCTTCTGGAAAATATTTTTTTATACCTACAGCCGTTCCGCCCGTACCGATGCCAGCTACAACTACAACTTCACGACCGTCAACCGCGTTTTTAATTTCTTGTGCGGTTTTTTCGTGCGCTTTTGGATTGTCAGAGTTCGCAAATTGCATAGGAATAAAACTGTTAGGATAAGTTGATTTTAATTCTTGAGCTTTTTCTACAGCACCCTGCATACCTTTTTCTTTGGGTGTTAAAACGAGATCTGCGCCATAAGCGGCAATATTTTTGCGACGTTCAACAGACATGCTTTCAGGCATACAAATTATCAATTTTAATCCTAAAACTGCACAACACATTGCAAGTCCGATTCCTGTATTTCCGCTCGTTGGCTCAATTACAACAGTATCTTTATTAATTTCACCTCTATCCATTGCTCCTTTTAACATTGAATAAGAAGCCCTGTCTTTAATTGAGCTTGAAGGGTTGAAATATTCGAGTTTTAGACAAATGTTGTCATTGTATTTAACAAGCGGTGTATTGCCGATTAGTTCCAATACGTTATTGTATATCATTTCAAACCCTTCTTTCTTGTTTGTTATCGTTGGGCTGAAAGCCCAACCTACTTCTACGTTTGTAATGGAAAATGGAAAGTGGAAAATGGAAAATTATTTTAAATATTATTCTATTAATCTCCGATAAATTAACGAGTTTCTATAATTAAAAATGTTAATACAATTTTCCACTTTCCATTTTCAATTTTCCATTCTCTATAGCGTTAATCTCGCGCAAGTTAGACCAATTTAGCAAACTTTCTCTTACCAGCTTGTAAAACAACGTCCATTTGAGGTTTTACAACAAAGCCCATATCAGAGATTTTTTCGCCGTCAATTTTCACTCCGCCGCCTTGGATTAAACGTTTTGCTTCACCTTTTGATTGAACAAAAGATAATTCAACCAACAAATCCAAAATGCTTTTTTCAGCTTCTATTTTAACGCTTTCAATATCATCCGGAATACCTTTGTTTGAAACAACATTGATAAAATCTTCCTGAGCCTTATCAGCACCTTCTTTGCCGTGGTATTCTTCTGTAATCATGTGCGCTAAAGCCATTTTGATATCACGCGGATTAATTGAATTAGAAGCAATTTCTTCATCCATTTTTTCTAATTCTGACTGTGGAACATCAGTTAACAATGAATAATAACGGGTAATCAATGTGTCCGGAATGCTCATCAATTTTCCGAACATATCTTTTGCGCTATCAGTAAGTGAAATACAATGTTCAGGATATGTTTTAGACATCTTAACTACACCGTCAGTACCTTCTAAAAGTGGCAACATCATTACTAATTGAGGATATTTTTTGCCGTAAGCTGCTTGAATATCACGTCCTAAAAGCGTGTTAAATCTTTGGTCAGTACCACCAAGTTCGATATCAGCATCGATAGCAACTGAATCGTAAGCTTGCATTAGTGGGTAGAAAAATTCGTGAATAGCAATTGGTTTGCCTTCTGCATATCTTTTTGCAAAATCGTCTCTTGTCATCATCTGAGCAACAGTAACTTTTCCTGCAAGTTGTAACATCTCTGTAAACGTTAATTTATGAAGCCAATCAGCATTGTTTACAACTTCTGCTTGAGAAATATCAATAACTTTTGACATTTGCGCAAAATAAGTTTTAGCGTTTTCTTCAACTTGTTCTTTTGTTAAAGCAGGTCTTGTTTCTGATTTGCCTGATGGGTCACCTATCATAGCAGTAGCACCGCCAACAAGAAGTACAATTTTATGTCCAAGTTTTTGGAATTCTTTTAATTTTCTCATAACAACCGTATGACCAAGGTGTAAATCAGGTCTTGTCGGATCCATTCCCAATTTAATTCTTAGCGGAGTATTTGTATCTGCTGCGTGTTGAAGTTTTACAGCCAATTCTTCAATACCGCCGGGAAGCACCTCTGCATTTCTTGTTAATTGTTTCGCTTGTTCAATAAATTCTTGTCTAATGTCTACCATTTTTATATCCTCATATTATTTACAATTAATTTAAGGATACCAAAAATAAAGCAATGCGTAAACTATTAAAAATAGTTGTAATTATTTTAGTCACTGTACATGTCAAGCAATCAGTTACATTTTACTTAAATATAATAAAGGAGTAACTAATAATGACAGCACGTTAAAAGTCTCACGCTAAGTTTAAGAATCCGACTAATAGTCTTTGCGCTAAGCAGTATTATTAGCAATAACTACTCAAAAACATGCAAAAAAATAATGTTTGTGCTATAAAAAAAGTATGAATAAACAAAGAAAATGCGTTGCCTGCGGAGAATTTAAACCAAGAGAAAATCTTATCAAAATTACCAAAAAACATAATGACGGGCAATTGGTTATTAACCCAAATTCTAAAATATTTGGCAGATCTGCATATCTTTGTTATAATCAAAGTTGTATTGAATCAGCGTTTAAAAAATCAAAGCTGAACAAAGCGTTAAAAACCAACGCAACTCTTGAAAAAACAGAACTTTTGGTTTTGCTTGAAAAAGAGAAATAAATTTGAAAGGAAATATATAATATATGAATAGTATTAGAGTTAGTGAATTAGCAAAAGAACTTGGAATGACCAGCAAAGAGGTTATCGAAAAGTTTGGAGAAGTGGATATCATTGTAAAATCGCACTCTAATACTGTAACTCCGACTCAAATTCGCAAGCTTAAAGAGCATTTAGGACTTGTGCCTAAAAAATCTAATTCTAAACCGAAAGCATTTGTTGTTAAGAAATCTAAAGCTCCTGCAACTGAAGAAGCTACAACGTCTAAAAAAGAAGAATCAAAAGAAGATGCGTTAAAGATTGAGCGTGTAGAAAAAGCAAAACCGGTTAGCAGAATTGAAGTTGTTAGAAAAGCTCCTCAACCAAAAGTTGTTGAAAAAAAAGTTGAAAAAACAGAAGAAGTTAAGGCTGAAAAACCTGAAATTAAAAAAGCAGAAAAGCCTGCTGTAAGAATTGAAAGAACAAAGATTGAGTATCCTAAAAATCAATCAAGAATCGAAATCGTAAGACGTGCGCCTCAAAAACCGGTTAAAAAAGAAGGTGAAAAAACCGACAGACCTGAAAGAGGAGATAAAAAACCGTTTAATAAGGGCGGACACGAAAAGAAACTTGTTGAAAGAAGAATTATTCCTCAAGAAATTTACGAAGGAAAAAGTAATTCTACAGGTGGCAAGAAAAAAGTTGACAGCAAAAAGAAAGACAAAGATTTCAATTCTAAAAAAGAAGACCAAGAAATGATTTCTTTGGAAAAAGCAGCTGCACAAAAACATAAGAAAAAATCTCACAAGGAAGAAGCACTTGCAGAAGTAAAACAAATTGTTGTAAACCAACCGATGACAATTAGTGAGTTGGCGGATAAAATTCATAAATCACCTGCCGAAATCGTTAAGTTCTTGATGTTCCAAGGCGTTATGGCAACAGTAAACCAACTTATTGATGTTGAAACAATTAAAAAAGTTTGTGCTGAATATGAACTTGAAGTTCTTGAAGAAGACATTGAAGCTTTCATGGAAGAAGAACTTGAAAAAGAACAAAAACAAAAAGCGCTTACAGAAGTTGATAAAAAATTATTAAAGAAACGCGCACCTGTAGTAAGTATTATGGGACACGTTGACCACGGTAAAACTACATTACTTGATAGCATTCGTGCTTCTAAACACAAAATCGTTGCAACCGAAGTTGGCGGTATCACACAATCTATCGGTGCCTACACAGTTTATCTTGATAACAAACACGAAAAGAAAATCGTTTTCGTTGATACGCCAGGCCACGAAGCTTTTACAGAAATGCGTGCCAGAGGTGCAAAAGCTACTGACATTGCGATTTTGGTTGTTGCAGCAGATGACGGTATCATGCCTCAAACAATTGAAGCTATTAACCACGCAAAAGCAGCGGAAGTTCCAATTATCGTAGCAGTTAACAAGTGCGATAAGCCTGGTGCAAATCCAGATAGAGTATTGCAACAATTAACTGAACATGGACTTGTTCCTGAAGCTTGGGGTGGCGAAACAATTACCGTTAATGTTTCAGCTTTGCAAGGAACGGGTATTGATGAATTATTAGAATACATCTTGCTTGTAGCAGATTTAGAAGACCTTAAAGCTAACCCTAAAGCGGAAGCTTCCGGTGTAGTTATCGAAGCTAACTTAGATAAAGGTAAAGGCCCTGTTGCAACACTTCTTGTTCAAAATGGTACATTAAGAACAGGCAACTGCATTGTAGTTGGTACAGCTTGCGGTAGAGTTAGAGCACTATTGTCTGACTCCGGCGAAAGAATTGTGAAAGCAGAACCTTCAACTCCTGTTGAGGTTTTAGGTTTAACAGAAGTTCCAAATGCGGGCGATTTCTTTGAAGTAGTTAAGAACGAAAAAGAAATGAAAGCAATTGTTGATAAGCGTAAAGAAAAAGAACGTAATAATCGTCTTGATGCTATGTTACCTGCTCACATGAGAAGAGAATCAGGCGATGCAGAAGGCGATATTCCGCAATTGAACTTGATTATTAAAGCTAATACTCATGGTTCTGCGGAAGCTGTAGCACAAGCGATTGCTCAATTTGAATCAAAAGAAATCGTTACTAAGATTATTCACGTTGGTGTTGGTGATATTTCAGAAGCCGATGTTATGTTGGCGTCAGCTTCAAACGCTTTAATCTTAGGATTTACAGTTAAAGAAGACGCTAATGCACTTGCAGCTGCTGAAAGAGAAGGCGTAACAATCAAGAAATATGATATTATTTATCAAATCTTGGAAGACATTGAAAAAACAATGATTTCTCTACTTTCACCGGAAGTTAAAGAAGTTGTTACAGGTCAAGTTGAAATCAGACAAATCTTCACAATTGGTAAAATTCAAAAGATTGCCGGTTGTTATGTTACAGAAGGTAAGATTAATAGAAATGATACGGCAACTATTTATCGTGATGGTAAAGAAATATTTAAGGGTGCTGTTGACCAGCTTAAGAGATTTAAAGACGACGTCAAAGAAGTTGCTCAAGGTTTTGAATGCGGTTTGTCATTCGTTAAGTTTAATGATATTCAAGAAGGCGATATTGTCAAGTTTACTACAGAACAACAAATCGAACGTTCTGAATTAGAATAATTTAATTCAATCTAATTAGTCGGCCTTAATAGGCCGACTTGAATTTTGCTTTAATTTAAATATAAGGAGTAGCTTATGAGCGATTGTATTTTTTGTAAAATAATTAATGGCGATTTTAATACAGAATTCGTTTACGAAAACGAATTTGCGGTTGTTTTTAAAGATATTAATCCAAAAGCTGACACGCATTTACTTGTTGTTCCAAGAAAGCATGTTGAATCTTTAAACGAACTTAATGATGAAGTTTTGTTGGGCAAATTAATGATGACAGTAAAAGAAGCTGCTAAAATTGCAGGGCTTAAATCATATAGAACAGTTATTAACACAGGAAAAGAAGCAGGACAGGAAGTTTTCCACCTGCATATACATATATTAGCGGGGAATATTAAACTATGACACAATTTTACAAAGAAATTACGCCATCAGGTTTTGGTATAGCAATTAAACAAAAAGAAGTTCTTTTTTCTGAACAATCACCATTTCAGAAAGTAGAAATCTTTGAATCAGATTCAACTTTGGGCAGAGTTCTTACTCTTGATGATTTAATGATGACAACAGAAGGTGATGAATATCATTACCACGAAATGATTGCACATATTCCTATGATGCATCATAAAGCGCCAAAAACAGTTCTTGTAATCGGTGGGGGCGACGGTGGCACTGTTCGTGAAGTTCTTAAACACGATACAGTTGAAAAAGTTGTTTTGTGCGAAATTGATGGAATGGTAATTGATGCTTGCAAAAAATACCTTCCAACAATTGCTTGTGAACTTGACAACCCTAAATGTGAAATTCTTGTAGAAGATGCAATTGAATATATTAAAGACAAAAAAGATATGTTCGATATCGTACTTATTGATTCAACTGACCCAATGGGCCCTGGAGAAGGCTTGTTCACAGAAGAATTTTATACAAACGTTAAAAATTCTATGAAAAAGGGCGGAATTATGTGCGCTCAATCAGAATCACCTTTTGTAAACAAAGAGGAAATCAAAAAAATGTACAATCTTCTTAAAAAAGTATTTCCAATTTGCTCAACATTTACATCAAACATTCCAACATACCCTGGTGGATATTGGGCTTGGGCATTCTGCTCAGAAGAAGTTGAACCGCTTTCTTATTGGGATGAAAGAAGAGGCGAAGCAATTACTAAAACTTGTAAAATCTATAACAAAGATTACCACAACGCAAGGTTTGCATTGCCAAATTATTTAAAAGAATTATTATAAAAGAAAAAGGAGATAAAATTAAAATTTTATCTCCTTTTTTATAAATTTTAAATAATCAATTAAAATCTAATATCTTCCAACTTGGTTTCTACCATGTTCTTTCGCGTAATATAAACCTTTGTCAGCCCATTCAATCAAATCTTGTAAAGTATTAGCATTATCAGGAAAAGTTGCGACTCCCAGACTAATCGTTACAGGCGCAGTATCAACCGGAGTTAAATGAAATGGTTTTTCTGAAATAGCTTTACATAGTCTGTTAGCATGTTTTATTGCCTCTTCGGCAGATGTGTTTGGCAAAATAATACTCATTTCTTCTCCACCATACCTGCAAACATAGTCAGTTGCTCTTGATTTTGTTTTTAAAATATGCGCAACCTGTCTTAAAACCGCATCACCGGCTTGATGTCCATATGTATCATTAAACTTTTTGAAAAAGTCGATATCTGCAATGATTAATGAAAATGATTGTTCATATCTTCTTGCAATATCCATTTGTTTCTTCAAAGTATCTTGAAAATATCTGTGATTATAAAGTTCTGTTAAACCATCTATTGTTGCCAATTTATATTGGTATTCGAAATCTTTTGCTTTCATCAAATATTTTGCCAAGAATGAAAGCGCAAATGACATCATCATAGAGATTACAGGTAATACAATAGGAATCCACAAATTGTATAATTCCATCGCATAATATGAAATGAACAAATAAGCAATACCAAATAATACAGTTGATAAAAATGCAAACAATGTTGAAGATGAAAGCATTACAATTGCACCAATTGCTGTAATTGAACCAACTAAAATCAAAAGGTTAGTAAAAATTCCTGTTTTATGAATGAAATTATCATCTAACATATTATTGAAGAATGTTGCATGAATTTCTACGCCGGGATAAGTACCATTTTCTATTGGCACACTTTTCGCATCGTGCAATGATACAGCAGTTGTGCCGATTAAAATAATTTTGTCTCTGAAATCATAATCAATTTTTGCACCGCCTTGCATTTCATTAATCAATTTGTACATTGGAATTGTTGTATAAGTCTCTGCGCTTCCATACCAATTCAAAATTGCTTCACCATTTTTTGTAAGAGGAATTTTTGTCGTGCTTACAAGAAGATTTGAATTCTTATCGATAGTAAAGTCTTTTTGTTTGTTGGCATTTAAATAATCTGCACCGGCTATAAATGACATAAACGGATATGTCTTATCTTTGTATGTAAGAATTGGTGAAATACTACGAGTAATACCATCGCGATTTCTTTTTATGTTAATAATACCGACATTAACCTTGCCGTTTAATAGCGAAGATAAAATCGGACGGCAATTTTTGATATCATCCCATTTTAGATTAACTTTCGCTTGGTTATCAATATTTACTTCTAATCTTTTTGGTAAATCGATAGGAAGTCTTACGTCGCTATCGCTACTATCAAAATTCATCGCAGTATAGACATTTGGATATTTATTCATTGCGTCAGCCAAACTCTTATCAGCTGCAGCTTCTGAACGGACAGATTTCAAAAACATTAAATCAAACATGATTGCTTGAGGTTTTTGAGCTTCTATGTAGTTTATCATATCCGCATAAACATTTCTCGGAATAGGCCATTCGCCATATTTATCCCAAAGTGATTCCAAGCTTGCATCATCAATTGCAAGAATTACGATATCTTTGTTTGGAACTGGGCGTTTATGTGCAACTTGAATTACTTGTCTGTAATCAAAAGTTCTATTTTCAGCTACCTCAAAAAATTCAATCAATCCATGTCTTAGCGTACTATTATTTTGTAATAAAACAAAACCAATCAAAAGAGTTGCCAAAACAAGCAACAAATAAGTTCCAAAAATAAACCACTTAGTTTTAATCAGATTTTTCAAAATTCCCTCTCCTAAGCTTAGTAAAAACACTTAAGCCCTAGTATAGTGAATCTCAGTTTTTTTCGCAAGGAGCTTGTCTACGCAAACAGTTTTTTCTATTAGCGTGTTATTAATCTTTAACAACTCCGTTGATTTGAGTAAATCTAAAGGGTTTAATAAGTATTTTAATAAGCATTCTTCATGTAAATTCATATTTTATAGAACGACAAATATTGACTTTTCTTGAAAGATTATTAAAAAAATAGTATGAATGGATGAATTGAAGAAAGTGAATAGGTGAATAAGTCAATAAGTGAATAAGTTCATTTTAGTTTATTTTCAATATTAAAGCTAGTTTTACATTGAAAATATTTAATACGAACTTATTCACCTATTCACTTATTGACTCCTCTCCCCTCCACCAAACGAACGATTTCTTATAAAAAATCTCAACTAAACCAAAATCCAACCGATAACAATAAAAAAGAGGTGAATAATATGTTTAACGGTTTTTATCCAAGATACGATTTAGAAGCTAGAATTCAACACACAAAGCTCGATAGCTGGGGCGATATGCCATCGGCTAGAATGAATCGTGTTGAAGAACCGGCAGGCGCAGATTTTCAAAGCGTAATGTCAGGACTTGTCGAAAACCTTAATACATCTATGAATGCACCTGATAACTTGTTGAAAGACGCTATGATGGGTTCTGAAAATGTTGATATTCACGACGTTATGGTTGCAATGTCAAAAGCAGAAATCGCGGTTAACGTTGCAACAACTGCGACAGGAAAAATCATCCAAGCGTATGATAAAATAAT
>CAKVND010000002.1 GCA_934777245.1 uncultured Candidatus Melainabacteria bacterium
GGCTTTGCAAGAGTTATGATTAGCAAAATCAGAACAACAGCTTCTAAAGCTAAAGCAGAAGCAACTTCTGAAGAATAGTCGGACTCGCACCCTTTCAAAATGGGTGTTTACGATAGAGGTTGATGAATAATTACAAATGTCAACCGATTAAAATGATATAATAAAAGGAGAATAAAAATGGCACATAAGAAAGGTATGGGTTCCACCCGTAACGGTCGTGATTCCGAAGCGAAGCGATTAGGCGTTAAAAAATTCGGTGGAGAAATTGTTAAAGCCGGTAATATCCTTGTTCGCCAAAGAGGAACAAAAGTTCACCCTGGTAACAATGTAGGTATCGGTTCAGATGACACTTTGTTCGCTTTAATTGACGGACAAGTTAAATTTGAAGCTCACAGACGCGACAGAAAACAAGTTAGTGTTTACGCTGTGTAGTTTAAAACTAAATTTAAAAATGGAGCTTTTCATGCATGAAAAGCTCCATTTTTTTATAAAAAACTAGCAAAAAAAAATTTTTACCGGTTTTATAAAAACAACAGAGTAAAAACAAAGTTAAGCAAAAAAGGAGATTCTCATGAATGTAAACAATGTTTCACCAATTTCTTGCAAAGCAAATGCTTCTAAATTTGCTAAACAATTTAATATTCCAATGAAAGACGGTTCTGAAACAATTATGAAATTAACTGATAATACCATTGAATGCCTTACGCATAATAAAGGACGTATTGTAGGCGGATATGGTCATAAAGCTCCAAATGGAATTGTTGTTGATGAAGTTTTAGATATTTATAAAAATTCATTGGCTAACAATATTAAAGAAGGTTTTGATTTCTTAAAAGAATTATTAAATGCACTTTCCAAGTAATTGCCCTAGATAGGAAATTATAGTATAATTTTCTGGTACGGTTACAAGGAAGATTATATGAGTGAGATTTGCAAAAATTGGACGCAATGGCTTAAACAAAATCGTTTTGCCGGCTTAACTCCAGAAATGCAAGAGCAAACTATGCGTTGGCTTGAAGCTGTTAGGGATGTTATTATGGTTTATGCAGAAATTAAACCTTATGACGTTGTGCTAGATATTGGAACCGGCACCGGACTCTTGGCGTTCAAAGCTTTAGAACTGCAAAACTGCGCAGGTAAGGTTATTTTTTCAGATTTATTCCAAGATTGTTTGGATGATTGCAAGCAGATTCTTGATGATGCCGGAATTACGACCGGTTACGAATTCTTGCAATGTCCGGTTGAGCATATTGCACTTCCGGAAAGTACCGTACACAAAGCACTTATGCGTTCTGTACTTGTTCACGTTGTAAATAAGCAACCTGCGATAAGCGAAGTTTACAGAGTATTAAAACCGGGTGGAAAGTTGTGTGCGTTTGAACCTATAATTCGCTCAAACACCCGTTATTGGGAAATTCTAGACCCAATATATATAGAAAAATATGAAGATTTCAAGAGGGTGGAAAATGAAATTATGGATAATCCGCTTGATTCACTTTGTAATTTTGATGAAGATACTTTAAAAATGAATTTGGAAATTGCAGGATTTTCAATTCCGGAAGTTAAGTTACAAGAAGTTCGTTCAAAATACGTAGTTCAGCCGAATATGGTTAAAGAGTGGTTTGTAAATCCGCCATCACCTAACCAACCTTCGACAAAAGAAAGGTACTTAAAATATTTTGACGAAAAAACAGTAGATAAATTTATGCAAGATGTTCAAAGCTACTTAACAGGACGTGAGATTAGTTTAAAAACAAATGCAGTGTTTATTAATGCAACGAAGTAAAAGTGAATAAGTCAATGGGTGAATAAGTGAATAAGTTCGTATAAAATATTATTTTTATAATATGTGCTTATATATAAAGTAGGTTGGGCTTTCAGCCCAACAACATATTCAATATTTAACTAAATTCAAAATTAACAATAACTAAAACGAACTTATTCACCTATTCACTCATTCACTTATCGACTTAACAAAAAAGGAAAAACAATGACAACACAAAATCAAACCGCCATAATCATTCCGGCACGTTACGGCTCATCCAGACTTGAAGGCAAACCGTTACTAAAAGCAAATAATAAACCTATCATTCAATGGGTTTGGGAAAAGGCAAAATCTTGCCCGATGGTTGATAGAGTAATTGTAGCAACCGATGATGATAGAATTTATAACGCTTGTAAAGAATTCAGAGCCGAAGTCGAAATGACTTCAACCGAACATAAAAGCGGAAGTGATAGAATCGCTGAAGTTGCAGAACGCCATCCGGAAATTGGCTACATTATTAACTTACAAGGCGATGAACCTTTGATTGAACAAGCAAATATCGAATTGGTTATAAAAGGTGTAAAAGAAGATGCTAATGCAGACATTTCAACGCTGGTAAGAGAAATTAAGAACGCTGACGAAGTTAATAATCCAAACCTTGTAAAATGCGTTTTCGACTTTAACAATTATGCAATGTATTTTTCTCGCTCAAAAATACCTTATGAAAGAGCTGAAAATGACGGTAGTTGGAAGTTTTACGGTCATCTGGGAATTTACGGTTATAAACGTGAAGCATTATTTAAGATGACAAAATTACCTCAAACACCTTATGAAATGGCAGAAAAGCTTGAACAATTAAGAGCTTTGCAAAACGGTATGAAAATCAAAGTTGCAGTCGTTGACAATGTTCCGGTTGGAATTGATACGGCTGAAGATTTTGAAAAGTTTAGAAAAATGGTAGAAGGGAAATAAGTATAATTGAAAATGGAAAGTGGAAAATGGAAAATTATTTTAAATATTGTTTAAAATAAAAATTTTCTTAATATTGAACATATAAGATCAAAATCAATTTTAATACAATTTTCCATTTTCCATTTTCAACTTTCCATTAATAAAAACTCTTTTAGTTATTAGCTTATTCACTCAAAAAAAATGAACATCAAAACACAAATAACAAAATTACATTACACAAAAGACGCACGTGGTGCGTTATTCAATTTACTTAAATTTTGCTCTATTTTTTACGGAATAGGAAGCGGATTTAAGAATTATTTATACGACAAAAATATTCTTAAACCTAAAAAAGTTGACGCATTTGTAATTTCTATCGGAAATTTTACAACCGGCGGTGTTGGCAAAACTCCTGTTGTTGCAGAAATCGCAAAATATTTTGTCAACAAAGGTGAAAGAGTTGCGATTGTTTCTCGCGGTTATGGCGGAAAACTCGATAACAAAAAGGTTAACGTAATTTCTGACGGAATAAATCTTTATTACAAAGCTGATATGGCAGGTGATGAACCGTATTGGCTTGCCGTAAATCTTAATATGTGTGCAGTTTTAACTTGTTCAAACAGAGTGAAAGCCGCTGAATATGCAATAAAAGAACTCGGCGTTACTAAAATAATTCTTGATGACGGATTTCAACATAGAAAAATGGCGCGTGATTTGAATGTTGTTTTAGTTGATTCAGAAAAAATGTTCGGTAACGAAAACTTACTTCCGGCAGGACCTCTAAGAGAAGGAATGGAAGGATTTAACAGAGTTGATAAACTTATAGTTGTGAGTAAAAACATTGACCACACAAGGGCTGAAAAAATTGCAAGAATTTTGGATAAAAAGTTTATGAAGGGAAAGACCCCACTCCCTAACCCCCTCCCTCAAGGGGCGGGGGCAACCACGCTTCTTTGCAAAGTTGAACCTGATTATTGCTACAATATAATTACAGGCGAACACTTACCAAAAGGAGAAGAAATTACTGCACTTTCAGCGATTGGACAACCTGAGCAGTTTTATAAATTTTTAGAAAAAGATTATATAATAAAAGAAAAAATAACATTCGACGACCATCATCAATATACACTAGAGGATGTTGATAAAATTAAAGGTAAAATTATAACTACCGAAAAAGATGCAGTAAAACTAGCTCCTTTTGCTAAAAATAATATTTATGCATTAAAACTTAAAACAGTTTTAGATGTAAATAAATTATTGTCATAAATAACTAAATTTTGTGGTATACTTTTTAAAGAATAAAGTAGTCGGGTAATTGCGCTCAACTAGAGTGAGGAAAGTCCGTGCATCTAAGGACAGACTGCCGGAGAAACTCCGGACGGCGTGAGCCGGTGGAAAGTGGCACAGGAAAAATACTGCCGATGGATTTATAATCACAGGCGATGGTGCAACGGTGAGTTAAGAGCTTCACCAGCGATATCGGAAGGTATCGGCTAGCTAAACCCCAGTCGGATGCAAGATTGAATTAGGCGTTTTAAAGGTGTCCGCCAAGTCTAGAGAAATCGCTTGAGATTGGAAGCAATTCCAATACCAGATAGATAATTACCTTAAAACAGAACACGGCTTATGAGCTACTTTATTCTTTTTAATATCGCTTTAAAGCTTTATTATACATAAAATTAATTCTAGTATTTTAGGAGTTTTCAATGTCTTTATTCATAACTTTTGAAGGCGCAGACGGCTGCGGTAAAACTACACAAATTGAACTTTTGGATAAATATTTACAAGAAAAAGGATTTAAAACACTTGTAACACGTGAACCCGGAGCAAAAGGTTTAGGTGAAAAATTAAGAGAAATTTTATTAAATTATGACGGAGAAGTATCTCCTAATTGTGAGTCCTTTTTATTTTTAGCCGATAGAGCACAGCACGTAGATTGCGTAATAAAACCGGCATTAAAAAAAGGTATAATTGTGCTTTGTGATAGACATACCGATTCAACAGTTGCGTATCAAGGTTATGGAAGACAACTTGATATTGAGCAAATAAAAAAATTAAATGAAATTGCTGTAAACGGTTTAAAACCGAATTTGACAATTGTTTTTGATATTGATATAGAAACTTCAATGCAAAGAGTTGGTAAAACAAAGGATAGAATGGAATCAGCAGGTACAGAGTTTTTTAATCGAGTAAGAAACGGATATTTAGCTATTGCTAAAGAAGAGCCAAACAGAGTTAAGGTGATTAATTCTGCGGATACGATTGAGAATATTCATAAACAAGTAGTTGGATTGGTTAAAAAGTCAATAGGTGAATAGGTAAATAAGTGAATAAGTTCATTTTAGATATTTTACATATAGAGCATTGCATAATATTGAATATATTTAATAAAAACTTATTCACATAAAAAAGAAAGAATGTAATGAACTTACAAGAACTTGAACAAAGTATAAATAACAACAAAAAGAACATAGATTTTGACGCGCTAAAAACAGAACTAAAAGATTTAGAAGCTAAACTTCAAAGCCCTGAAGTTTGGTCTAATCAGAATTTAGCATCAGAACTCGGACAAAAATCTCGAGAAATTAAAGATACTTTAGAGATGTTTTCGCGTTGGGATACCATTATAGAAGACGCTAAAACAGCTCAAGAAATTGGAGACAACGAGCTTATTCAAGAAAGCGAAAACGAACTAAAAAGTCTTGAGAAAGAACTCGGCAAATATGAAATTCAAAAAATGCTTTCAGGCGAGTACGATGAAGCAGATGCATTTCTTTCAATAAATGCCGGTGCAGGCGGAACGGACGCGCAAGACTGGGCAAGTATGCTTTTAAGAATGTACACCCGTTGGGCTGAATCAAGAGGTTGGAAAGTCGAATTGGTTGATAAATCAGACGGAGAAGAAGCAGGAATTAAGTCAGCAACAATAAAAATCAGCGGTAAATATGCTTATGGATACGCAAAAGCCGAAAAAGGCGTTCATAGACTTGTAAGAATTTCACCGTTTAACGCAAACGGCAAAAGACAAACAAGTTTTGCGTCATGTGAAGTATCTCCGATAATTCCTGATTATGAAAAAACAATTCACATTCCGCCTGAAGATATTGAAGTCGATACTATGCGCTCTGGTGGTGCTGGCGGACAAAACGTAAACAAAGTAGAAACAGCGGTTAGGATTTTGCATAAACCAACAGGAATTGTGATTAAATGCCAACAAGAACGATCACAATTGCAAAACAAAGAAAATGCAATGCAAATGTTGGCGTCTAAACTTTTAGAACTTCGTCAAAGAGAACACGAGAAAAAGCTTGCAGAATTAAAAGGTGAAAATTTTGATATTAATTTCGGTTCTCAAATTCGTTCTTACGTGTTCCATCCGTATAAAATGGTTAAAGACCACAGAACTGGGTTTGAAATGGGGAATGTTGATGCTGTTATGGACGGAGAACTCGACGGCTTTATAGAAGCTTATTTAAAGTCTTTATAAAATGCGAGAGACGAAAGGCGTACAATTGCCGCTATTAGCACTTCTCCGTGAGTGAGATTGCAAATGCGGGTGGGGGCTTATTAAGTTAATAAGTCGCGTTGGACAATTGTCATCCAACACAACAATAACATCACAAAAATTTGTCGTGTTCAATGAAAATGTTGAACACGACCTACAACTTTCTTTATCAAGAGTAATTGAACATCAATCGCGCCGCGAGCGGTTTTTAGCGAGCGTAAAAATGCGGGTCCACCCGCTACATCCATTTTGTCCACAACCGCAAGGTTGTAGAAAACGATTAAAGTTTCTTCTTTTTTGTTACTTTTTTCTTCTTGCTTTTTCAAAGAAGAAAAAAGTAAGAGGCAATTTTTGTTGAAATGTCCTTTTCTTTCTCTTTTATTACGAATAAAAAGAAGAATTTAATATAATTTAACCCTTACGGGGAAACACCTCACCCTAACCCTCTCCTGTAAGGAGAGGGAATGACCATCACAAGAATTTTTACTCAAAATTTCTCAGATTTTTCTACTTTATTTCTCTTTTTTCGCGTGATAAAATAAACGAAATACGGAGAGAAAACATGAATACAGCCGAATATTTAGTAAAAAAATTAGAAGAACTTGGAGTTAATGATTTTTTCGGACTCCCTGGAGATTATAACTTTAATATTTTATACGCAGTAGAAAATAATCCGAATACAAATTGGATTGGTTGCACAAACGAATTAAATGCAGGCTACGCTGCTGACGGTTACGCCAGAATGCGCGGTTTTGGTGCAATTATAACAACCTATGGTGTAGGCGAATTAAGTGCAATAAACGCAATCGCAGGAAGCTATGCAGAGAATGTGCCGGTTATAAGCATAGTTGGCGTACCTGCTACAAAATGTATTGATGCAAAAACTTGTGTTCATCACAACTTTCAAGACGTAAATTATTATGCTTGTTATGAAGCACACAAACAAGTTACAACGGCTGCAGCGTATTTGACTCGCGACAACGCAAAGATAGAAATCGATAGAGTACTAAAAACTTTTGTCAAAGAAAGAAAACCTGTCTATATTGCAGTTCCGCTAGATATAGCTAAAATGGAAATTTCAGACAAAGAAGTGAATTACGATTGGACAAGTGATGAAGAAAATTTAAAACTCGTAACTTCTAAAATAGTTTCAAAAATCAACAATTCTAAAAAACCTGTTATTCTAGGTGATTTGTTGGTAAAAAGGTTTGATGCAAGAATTGAGTTTAAAGAATTTGTAGAAAAAACAGGAATCCCTGTTACAAACTTTTTAATGGGCACTAACCTTATTGATATGGATTATGAAAAATATGTTGGCGGTTATTATGCAAAATTCAAAAATCCTATAGCTGAAAAATATGTAAATGAAACAGATTGTTTAATTGCGGTTGGTGCTGTCTACACAGATTTAAACGCATTTGGATTCAACCTTCCATATTCAATTAATAATCAGATTGCAATTTATGGAACATATACTTTTGTAGACGGAGTAAAATATGAAAACGTTAAAATGGCAGATGTTTTAGACTCCGTAACAAAACTTGTTGATAAAAAAGAAATGTTTGTTGAAAAACATCCGATTGGATACGAACATGTTGCAGCGACACAAGAAGCTTTGACTTCTAAATATATTTATCCGAGATTGCAAGAATTTATCAAGGAAAATGACATTGTTGTTGCTGAAACAGGCATTATTCCACACGGTGTTGCTCCAATGAAATTTCCAAATAATGTTGAATTGCAAACTCAAACTCTTTGGGGTTCAATCGGTTGGGCAACTCCGGCGACGTTGGGCGTATGTTTGGCAAAACCTAAATCAAGAGTTATTTTAATTACCGGCGAAGGCTCTCATCAGCTAACAGCAATGGAGTTAGGCAATATGCTTAGACGCGGCATAAAACCTATTGTTATCGTTTTAAACAACAAAGGTTACACAATCGAAAGAGTGCTTTCTGATAGTCCTGACGATAAGTTTAACGATATTATGCAGATGAATTACGCTAAATTTGCGCGTGTATTCGACGGTGATATTTGGTCTACAAAGGTTACAACTGCCGATGATTTTGATAAAGCTCTTAAAGTTACGCAAATCATGAACAAGTTATGCTATATAGAAATCTGTACAGAAGCAATGGATATGCCGCAACTAACCCGAGATGTTATTGCAAATTTTAAAAATAATGCACATAAGGCTGAAACATCAACAGCCGCTCAATATTGCGAACAAGAGCAAATAAAAGAAAAAAATGAAGAACAAGAAATTTTTGAACTTAAATCTGACGCTAATGTAAATTTTAGTTATGAAACAGTTGTGCATAAAGGTTTGGAGGGTTTAGAATAATATGAAAAAATTGTTTGTTATTTCAGGCTCGTCAGGAGTTGGCAAAGGTACTGTAATCAAAGAATTTTTGCGCAAACATCCGGATTTTAGACTCTCAATTTCTTGTACAACAAGAGGTAAGCGAGAAGGCGAAGAACATGGAGTTAATTATTTTTTCTTAACCCAAGAGGAGTTTAAAAATTGCATTGCTAATAACGAATTTCTTGAATGGGCAGAGTTTTCAGGTAATCATTACGGAACTAAAAAAGCTTTTGTAGAAGAATGTTTAAACAATGATGAAAATTTAATTTTAGAAATTGACACAAAAGGCGCATTAAATGTCAAAAATATTATGCCGGAAGCAGAATTGATTTTTATAGCTCCACCTTCAATAGAAGAATTGGAAGCTCGACTTAGAGGTCGCCATACTGAAACAGAAGAAGCTATTCAGAAACGACTGGCGTCTATCAAATTAGAAATGGAAAACTCTAAAAAATTCGACCACAAAGTTGTTAATGATACTGTAGAAAACGCTGTAAAACAACTTGAAAACATTATGATGTAATTTTTAATTTTCGTTTTTTGTAAAGACTAAAACTAATCGATTTATAAAGAAATATATTATTCAGTTGGAGATTGTATTATTCACAATTTTTCAATAATCTTTTCATGCGAAAACTCGCAGAAAGGAATAATATGAGTTTTAATCCATTAAAAGAAAAAGGAATGCCTATAGAAAAACAAATTCGTAATTGGCATCAAATTGCAGGGAAACCTTACAACAAAACAAAAGTTGATTGTTATACCAGAACGCGTCAAATCTTAATGAACGGCATTGAAATTGAAGCTTGGGGCTTTAAACATCAATTAAACAGATTTATGCCTAATAACAATGACAAAGAACTAATTGCATTAATTAGCAGAATTGAAGATTCTCAACAAACAACTATAAATTGGATGGGACCTGCAGATCAATCCATTTTAGAAACAACTTTAGCCTATGAACAAGTTGCTGTAGATTTAACAGCCTGGTTAGCTCAAAACGAACCAGACGCATATGTTAAAGAAACATTTGACTTCGGTTTATTAGAAGACTTTGATCACTTATACCGATATAGTCAATTTGCTTATATGGAAGAAGGTATTAAACCAAATGACATTGTTCAAAATCAAACTGACGTAATTGTTGGACGCCCAACACAACATCATCACAACGATAACGGTTTAAGAATTCGCAAACATTATGATAAGGCAAAAACGCATCCACAGACAAAAGTTAATATTTTAACACTTTTGTCCGGAGAACAACAAACACATAATTATTATGCCGAACACGGTTTTATGTATGGTAACCATGTTCTTAGAGAAACTTATGCCGAAATAAAAGATGTGGAAGAAGAACACGTTACAATGTATGAATCCTTAATCGATCCTACAGAAACATTATTAGAAAAATTCTTAATCCACGAATTCACAGAAGTTTGTAACTACTACACTTGTCTGGAAGATGAAACAGACAATGACATCAAAAAAATCTGGGAATTATTCTTAGATATTGAACTCGGACACCTTCAAATCGCTTCAGATTTATTCAAAAAATATGAACATCGTGATGCAGAAGAAATTATCGGATCTGAAATAATAATACCTTGTAGATTTAAAAGTCAAAAAAAATATGTTCAAAAAATCTTAGAAACCGAAGTTGACAAACGACTTGAATCAGAAGGAAAATTTATTACCATAAATAACTTACCAAAAGATTGGGCAAGCTATAAAGTCCAAAGCAAACAAAATGAGCTAAATTCACCAACAGAAAACGCAATTAGACTTGCGTTTTTACATGAAAATCGTGACATCATTTCTGCTAATGAGGATTTGGCTGATAAAGAAACAGAAATTCTTGCAAAAGGACTTCAAACAGAACTTATAGCAAATAATACCGTCATGCCGAATGAGTTAAATAAAATGATTAAAGAACATCAAAATATTAAAAATAAAAAAGAAAAATTAATATAATACAAAAGGCGTGATTTATATTTTTAAATCACGCCTTTGCTTTTTAATTTTTACCTTTTCTTTTATAAAAATCTTCAATAAATCCTGTGTTGAAATTTCCGCTTATAAACACTTCATCTTCAACAATTTCTTGATGGAAAGGTATTGTTGTTTTAATACCTGTTACAACATATTCTTTCAAAGCTTGATACATTCTACGTCTTGCTTCGTTTCTGTTTTGTCCCCAACAAATTAATTTACCAATCATTGAATCATAATATGGCGGAATTGAATATCCCGGATAAACATGAGAATCAACTCTTATACCGAAGCCCCCTGGAGCAAAATATCCGTCAATTTTACCAGGACAAGGCATAAAATCATGTTCAGGGTCTTCTGCATTAATACGGCATTCAATAGCGTGACCTCTCAAAAGAACGTCATCTTGAGTGTAGCCTAATTTTTTACCTGATGCTACAAGGATTTGTTCTCTTACTATATCAACTTGTGAAATCATTTCAGTTACACAATGTTCAACTTGTACACGTGTATTCATTTCCATAAAATACCATTTGCCGTCATGGTCAAGCAAGAATTCACAAGTACCTGCGCCTTCATAACCGATAGCTTTCGCTGCACGAACAGCAGCTGCACCCATTTCTTTTCTTGTTTCTTCATCAATTGCCGGAGAAGGAGCTTCTTCTAACAATTTTTGGTGTCTTCTTTGAATAGAACAATCTCTTTCACCTAAGTGAATAACATTGCCAAAAGAGTCACCTAAGATTTGAACTTCAATGTGTCTTGGGTTTTCAAGGAATTTTTCAGCGTAAATTCCAGGATTACCAAAGAATTTTTCAGCTTCCATTTGGCAAAGGTTCATATTTGATTCTAATTCATCGTCATTTCTAACGATTCTCATGCCTTTACCGCCGCCGCCTGCAGTAGCTTTTAGAATAATAGGATAACCTGCTTTGTGGGCAAATTCTCTCGCTTGCTGTACAGATTCCAATAAACCTGTACCTGGAGTTACAGGAACGTTATTTTCTATCATTGTCTTACGAGCAGTTGCTTTATCGCCCATTTTACGCATAGATTCCGCAGAAGGTCCGATAAATTTGATACCATGTTCGGTACAAATATCAACAAAATCTGCTCTTTCTGACATAAAACCGTATCCGGGGTGGATAGCATCACAGCCTGTCATCAATGCTGTTGAAATAATCGCTGGAATGCTTAAATAGCTTTGTGCACTTGGTGCAGGCCCGATACAATATGCATCTGTTGCCAATCTAACATGTAGTGACTTTGCATCTGCTTGAGAATATACTGCAACCGTCGGAATACCTAATTCTCTACACGCTCTAATTACTCTTACTGCGATTTCGCCTCTATTTGCTATTAATACTCGTTTAAACATAACATATCCTTTAATCAAAGTTTAGAAGTTTAGAAGTTGAGTAGTTTAGAAAAAATTTAATTCTACTTAAATAACATACTCTCTATCTTCAATATTCAAAAGTTTAAAACTTCTTCTAAACTTCTAAACTTAATCCTTCACATCTATTCTACATACATCAAAACTTGACCAAATTCGATTGGGTCGCCGTTTTTAACGCAGATTTGAACTACTTTACCAGCTTGTTCAGCTTTGATTTCGTTCATCAATTTCATTGCTTCAATAATACATACAACATCGCCAACGTTAACAGTTGAACCAACTTCAACAAATGGAGCTGCGTCAGGTGAAGACGCTGCGTAGAAAGTACCTACCATTGGAGAAGTAATTGCTTTCCCTTTAACTTCTTCCTTAGCAGCAGGAGTCGGTGCAGAAGCTGCTTGAGGTGCAGCAGGTGCTGCTTGCGGAGCTGCTGCAACAGCAGGTGCAGAAGCTACCATGTTAACTTCCGGTAAATCTTTTCTGATAGTGATAGCTTGTTCACCATCTTCTAAAGATATTTCTGTTAAATCATTGTCAGCAATGATTTTTGCTAATTTTTCTATATAGTCTGATTCAAATTTCATTTTTATCTCCTTGTCAATAAAGTGAACAGGTGAATAAGTCAATAAGTGAATAAGTTCGTTATAAATATTTTCAATTAAAAACGCGTTTTTGAATAGGAAATCTAAAATGAACTTATTCACCTATTCACATATTCACTTATTGGCCTATGTTAAACTCTATCCAAATATTCATTACTTCTGGTATCAACTCTGATTACATCGCCGTTTGATACGAAGAATGGAACGTTAACTACTGCACCTGTTTCAAGGGTTGCTGGTTTTGTACCGCCTTGAGCTGTGTTACCCTTTTCAGCAGGTGGAGTATCAACAACTTCCAATTCTACGTGAGCAGGAATATCAACACCGATAATTCTCTTATCGTGCATCAAAACTTGTACAATCATATTTTCTTTAAGGTATTTTACGCCATCACCAACTTGGTCATCTGTAAGTTGAAGTTGTTCGTAAGTTTCGTTATCCATCATAACGTAATCTTTACCTTCTTTGTATAAATATTGCATTTCTCTACGGTCAAGCATAGCTTTAGCAACTTTTTCACCGGCTCTGAAAGTTTTTTCAATAACGTTACCTGATTCAACGTTTTTAAGCTTTGTTCTCACAAAAGCTGCACCTTTACCGGGTTTAACGTGTAAAAACTCAACAACGTTCCAAAGACCGTTATCTAATTCAAGTGTTAAGCCATTCTTTAAATCGTTTACTGAAATCATATTTGCTCCTTAAACATACTACTATTCATCTTTTTCTTGATACTAACATAAACGCGTTTTAATCGCAACATGCCAACAAACTTTACAATACTTAACCTCGCATGTTGACTAAGCTATGTTTTTATGGTTTGATAAGAGTATTATAAGTAAAATTAGCTGAAAAGGAAATAGAAAAATGAGACGTACATTAGAAGGAACAAAAATTAAAAGACAACACGTTAGTGGTTTCAGAGCTAGAATGTCAACTCCTGGTGGTCAAGAAGTTTTGAACAGAAGACGCGCTAAAGGAAGACACCAAATTGCAATTTCTGGCAGCAAACGTGCTTAGTATTTAAGAAAAATTTACTCAAAAACATCCGTTTCAACGGATGTTTTTTTGTTTGTGTAAAATCTATCTTTTGCGCTATTTCATTTATCCCATCAACGTTTGCGCGAATTTCAATGATTCTTCCGTAACTTCACCACCTGCAAGTTCAGCAATCGCTTTTAAATTTTTATCTCCCTCAAGAATGGAAATATCAACGCTTGTCGTGCCGTCTTGTGTCTTTTTAACGTAAAAATTAATATATTTAAATGATAAAAAAAACTATTTTAAATGATACAATCCGAGTGCCATTTAACTGGGAGCTTTAATATGGAAAAAGAGAATTTTCAAAAGTTTGTATCTAAGAAAGAAACATTGTACTTTGCATTAATGCTAATAATTTCTCTGCTTTTTTACATTATATTATTTATTGGCCTTATAGGAATTATATATATAATGGCAATTGGTCTGTTTTTATTTATTACACAGGGGTTGGCAATTGGACATATTCGACAAAATTCTGTTAAAATAACAGAAAATCATTTTGGCGATATTTATGCAAAAATTAAGCAATATTCAGAAATTTTAAGCTTAGAAACTATTCCTGATGTATATTTAATGCAATCAGGAGGTGTTTTAAATGCGTTTGCAACAAGATTTTTATTTCAAGATGTTATAGTTATTTATTCAGATATTTTAGAACTTGCTTATGAACAAGGTGAAAATGCTGTTAATTTTATAATTGCACACGAATTGGCTCATATAAAAAGAAAACATCTTTCTAAAATGAAATATATTGCTTGTGCAATGATTATACCTTTTTTAAATTCTGCATACTCCAGAGCATGTGAAACAACATGTGATAGAATTGCAATGGAATTGACCAAAGAATTGCCAATTGACGGACTTCTCGTTCTTGTTGCCGGTACAAAATTATATAAAAAGGTTGATACAAAACTTTTTGTTACAAATGCAGAAGCTGAAAAAGGTTTTTGGGGTTGGTTTGCAGAAATTTGTTCTTCACATCCGAATTTAGCAACAAGAATTAAAAACCTTGCAAATATAGATGTACCTAAGATTACGGATAACATTAAACATTCTAGCACTCTTTATTAAAGTTATAGGTAAATAAAATGTCTAAAAAAATATATTACGGATTATTGGGTATATTAGTTATCATCGCTTTAACTATAAATTTAAAAACTGATAATTCAAGTATTACGATGATGTACATTCATATTGCAGAACATTGCAGTAATGCAAAGATGTATGAATTATCAAATTTTTATTATACTGTTGCACAGAGAATAAATAAAAAAACTACTTGGCTTGACTATAATATAGCTAAAAATATTGTTGCAAGTGTTTGGAATAAACCTTTGACCACTTATAAACAGGAAAAACTACAAGAAGCTATAAATCATTTGGATATAGAAATTGCAAAACATCCAAATAATGCAGATATTAATGCTGAATATGCATATGCTTATGAAGCATTGGAAGATTATGATAAAGCAATTGAATATTACAAAAAATGCATAAAAAAAATTCCAACTTGGCAGTATGGATATTACAGATTAGGTTTTCTTTATTCACAAGTGAAAATGGAATATGAAACAGCATTAGATTATATTAATAAAGCATTAGAATTGAATCCAAATGATAATAATGCAATTTTTAATAAAGCATATATTTTAAGTGAATTAGAAAAATATGAAGAAGCGATAAAGTATTATAAAGAATATTTAGAAATATATCCAAACAATGTTGCCGCATTAGTTAATATATCTAATTGTGAAATAAAAATTAAAGATTATGAAAATGCAGAAAAACATGTCGAATTAGGATTAAAACTTAATAAGTATTCTTCTTACCTAATCTCTAATAAAATGGATATTTTATTGCATAAACATGAGTTTGAAAAAGTAAAAACAGAGTATGAAAAAATGTTGGAAAGAGATTCAAATTCAGGTTATATTGCATATTTTGCGTTAGCTGAAATTGCTCGATATCAAGGAAATAATGAAGAAGCAGAAAAGTTCTATAAATTAGCAAAAGAAAATGCAAAAAATTATTATGATAAATATTGCAATAACCCATATGATTTAAGTGATATTGATGGCAAATGTATGAATCGTTACGAATTTTTAAACGATTTTGAAAAAGAAAAAATAAGAAAACTTGATTTTTAATAAAAAGGTAGGGTGCAATTTTTTGCACCATCAACTTTCTAGCTCATCAACGTTTGCGCGAATTTCAATGATTCTTCCGTAACTTCACCACCTGCGAGTTCGGCAATCGCTTTTAATTTTCTATCGCCCTCAAGAACAGAAATATCAACGCTTGTCGTGCCGTCTTGTGTCTTTCTTACATAAAAATGTTTGTCTGATTTTGATGCAATAATTGCTTGGTGCGTAATCATAATGATTTGCATATATTTAGAAAGTTCTTTAACTTCATCCGCTACGGCTTGTGAAGTTTTTCCTGAAATTCCCGTATCAATTTCATCAAAAATAACCGTATCAATATTATCAGATTGAGCAAAAATTGTTTTAATCGCAAGCATTACTCTTGAAATTTCACCACCGGAAGCGACTTTGGCAAGCGGTTTTAAGCCTTCTGAAATGTTTGTGGAAATCAAAAATTCAACTTTATCACATCCGTTAATTGTAAGTTCTGTTTTTTCAAAACTTATATCAAACTTGACTTTTGGAAGCTCTAACTTTTCAAGCTTTTCAACAATAAGAGAAGATAAAACTTTTGCATAATTTTTTCTCTCAGCCGAAATTTCATCCGCCATTTTTTCTAGTTGTAATTTTTTGTTTGAAATTTCCAATTCTAATTCTTCGATATTTTGTGTTGAAAACTCAATCCCTTCAAGCTCTTGGCGCAATTTTTCGCCCTGTTCCATTACTTTAGCTAAACTTCCACCATATTTACGTTTTAATTTATCCAATAAAAATAATCGTTCTTGAATAGTATTTATACGTTCTTCATCATTATCAAGGCGTGAAGAATACTCTCTTAGTTCGCTCGAAACATCTTTTAAAGTTTCAATCGCACTAATTAAATTGCTTTCTACGTTTTCCAATGAATTATCCATGCCAGAAGCTTTAGACAAATTCATTTTTATTTGCATTAAAGCATCCATAATAGCACCATCATCACCTGACATTGACCAATAAGAAGAACCTGTAAGGTCTTTTAATTTTTCAACATTTTCTAAAATAGAAAGTTCATTATTGAGTTCTTCATCTTCTTGCTCTGATTGAATTTGCGCTTCATCAATTTCATTTACTTGAAACTTAAGAAAATCAATTTGTTCCTCTGTTTTATCCGCAGAATTTTTAAGTTCATCAAGTTTTGAAATCATATCTTTATAATTAGAAAATTCTTTTTTGTATTCATCCAACATTTTTCCGCAAGTATTTTTCGCGTAAGAATCCAATAAAACAATATGATACTTAGGCTGTAAAAAAGAATACGTTTGATGTTGCGAATGTATATCCAAAAATAATTCTCTAAAATGACGCATAAATTCTTGATTAACTAAACAACCGTTAACCCTTGAGCGCGAAGCAGTTTGAGTAATTTCTCGAGATAAAATAATCTCTTCACCCAAATCATCTATTCCATATTCATCAAAAAGCACTGTTAAATCTTGTTTTTTGTTTAAAATTGAAACTTCTATTACAGCTTTTTCTGCGCCTGTTTTGATAACTTCTTTTCCTGCTTTTGCACCAAAAGCAATATCAATTGCGTTGATTAAAATACTTTTACCGGCACCGGTTTCACCTGTAATTATATTTAAACCTTCTGCTAAATCTATTTCCAACTCATCTATTAATATATAATTTTTTATTGAAATCTTTGATAACATACCCTATTCCTCGTCATCATCCGTTTCATCTTCATTATCGTCATTATAATCTTCTTCATAGTCGTCTGACTCTTCTTCATCGTCTTCGTCAGAATATTCATTGTAATCAGACTCTTCTTCGTCTTCAGACTCTTCATTATCTTCAAAATCATCCTCTGCGTCATCTAATTCACTGTAATCATCTTCTGACTCGCTATCATCCTCTTCATTGTCATCTTCATCATCAAAATCGTCATTTTCATCATCACTTTCTTCGTCATCGTCCTCTTCTTCGTTTTCATATTGAGGAATTTCCGTTTCTGGTTCAATTTCTTCGTGATGTCCAAGTTTATTTTCGATTATTTCAAACTCGTTTTTAACGATATTTTTAGGAAAAGTAAGTGTATAAGGATTTGCTAACGCTGATTTTAATGCATTATAATATTCTTCAGCTTCACCGATAAATTTATAAACACGAGCAAGGCAATAATATAAATCACCGTTTGCTTCTTTTTCTAATCTTGTATGAAGAGTTTCAAGTATTTCTTCTGTATTACCTTCACTCAAACAAATTTTTGTAAGAAGTTTATACGCTTCAACATCATTTGAATTATGTTCAATGGTTTTGTATAAATACTCTTTTGCTTCTTCTATATTGCCTGATTTATAAGCGATTGAACCAAGATTAAAATATGCCCAACTATAATCAGGAGAAATTGCGAGAACTTTCTGATAACTTTCGATAGCAAAATTCGTTAGACCGTCGTTTTGATAAATATAACCTAAATAAAAGTAAGCAAATATATCGTTTGGATTTATAGACACCGCTTTTTGAAAACAATCCGTTGCAAGATTTTTTTCTTCTTTATGAAAATAACAAAGCCCTAAATTAAAATAGCTGTTTCCGTCATTTGGGTCAGTTTCAAGCACTTTACGAAATGCTGAAATAGCTTCATCCCACTCTTTAAGTTCAACTAAAACATCGCCTAAATTATAATAAAAATCTTCCTGCGGAGAAAGTTCGACCGCCTTTTGATAACAATTACGAGCTTTTTCAAAATTTTTAAGTTTTTCGTAAACAATACCCAAATTATAATAAAGTTCGGCATCATCCGGAAAATACTTTATTAAGTATCTCAAATTTCCTTCTGCTTCTTCGTTAAAGCCGTTATTCACAAGCAAAATAGAAAGTTCTCTTCTTGCTTGAAAATTTGAAGGATCATTTTTTAAAATATTTTGTAAAGCCTCGATATCATTATCCATACATAAATTATAACGAAAATCTAAATTGCATGCAAATGCTCACTATTAATGCCGAGCATTTACATAACAAAATATTAAAGTTAAAAATATTTAACCTATCTTTCTCAAAATTACAATACTATTTGGAGCAAGAGATAAATTTTGATTCATATTTGTAATAGGTGCTCTATCTTTATTTGTATAACCGGAACCACCATATTTTGAATCGTCACTATTCAAGACTTCTTCCCATTTACTATCTTGCGGGAAATTATAGTAGCTATAATTTTTATCCAAGAAACCATTTCCGAAATGCTTTAATATTAATAATTCTTCATTACCATATTTAAGCGTATGAATATGAACATTGTGATTATGATCTTTATAGGTAGAATTAATTTCACCCTCAGCCATTGCCGGACATTCATCTAATAAATTTCTCAAATCTCTATTAAAAGCTTGCATTTCACCAGGAACATCCTTAAATAAACCTTCATATTTAACTCTACCAACTACAGAATCAGGGCGTGCCACTTCTTCTAATGTGTCATAGCCTTTTTCTCCAGACCAATTTGCATTCGGATATTTTTCTCTTTCATATCTTGTACCGGATAATTCTCGGAAGAATTTAAAATGTGATAAATCTGCATCGTCATCACCCTGGAAAAACATCTTTGGACCTGGAGTCGTCATAAATACTCCGGTAAGTAATTTCTGTTTTGCAAGTGCAGTTTTAAAAGTATTAGTTAAATCATCCTTAGATATAAATCTTGTCAAACCACATTCTTTTTCTGCTTTATCCAATTCGGCATCTGTCATATTTGCAAAATCCTTTGAAACTATAAGTTCACAAAGTTTTTGCGCAGCTTGTGCAGCTCTTTGACCTTTTTCACCATCAGAATTCCCATTAACAGCTGAAAATAGGTAAAAATGTCTTACTAAATATTTTGGTAAGAAACGAGTTCCGTCTTCATTACCGATTTCATCATGGCTGTAAGCATATTTAACTCTGAAATGCGAACTTTTCAAGAACCATTCAACATCATCCAATCTGCTTGGATTTGAATCCAATACAGCTTTTGAAATTGCGTCTTTATATTCTGAATCCCACTCGCTATCAAATCCAATACTTCTTGGAGAAGTATTATCTCTATATGCGATATTATCATCTATTCTATTTATTTCTTGTTCATGTGTAAGATTTGGATTGTTGTAATAACTCGTAATTTCGTGTCTCTTATGCATGTGGTCTTCTGCAATCAAAAACACATCCGGATTGTGGTGATTTACCTCTAATGCAATTTCTCTTAATAAATAATCAGAACCGGTGTAATATGGGTTTGTTAAATCAAATCTTAAACCATCAACCTTAAATTCATTTGCCCACCAAAGAGCAGCATTAGTCATCCAATCCCTAACATATCTGCTATTATCACCTTCATAGTTTAACAAATTGCCAAACGCTCCAGATCCTTTAATATAAGGACCCGTTTGAGCAAGAAAATCACCATCAGGTCCCATGTGATTTGGAACCATATCAATAATCACATTCAAACCTTTTCCGTGAATATAATCAACAAGTTCTTTCAACTTGTCCGGTCCGCCCAAGTTTTCATTAGCGGCGAATTTATCAACACCGTCATATCCCCATTGCTTTGAAAATGTATTTTCTACAGGCATAAGTTCGATTGCTGTTGCAAATCCTTTAGATGCAATTTTATCAATTTGTGTTTTTGCAGCTTCAAATGTACCTTCTTCAGACAAAGTTGGTATATTTACTTCATCAATAATTAATTTATCGAGTCCTCTTAAACTCTTTTCAGGTTGTCTTGTAATACGCTTTTTATTACTTTTATCAAACCAATCTAAGTGCTTCCATTCATATCCTTCTTGGTTATAAATAGAACTCCAGCCTAAAATATTTTCTTGTCTTTTTGCATAAGGATCTTTAACTAAATTAATATCATTATCTTTTGTAACAACTACAAATCTATATTTGTCATCCGGCTTAGCTTGAATATCATTTGCGGTAAATACTCCATTACCTTTATTTTCCATTGGATAGACTTCGGAATCTTTGTTTGCAGCTGATACTGTAAAAGCACCGGCTCCTGCAGATATTACACTAATTAAGCGGTCTCTGATATTACCCAGTTTCGCATTTAAATTTTTACCAACTTCGACAAAAACTGCTTTCGCATCAGGAAAAGAAAACAGTTTGAAATTTGTTTTTCCTGTTTCTTTTATATAATTTGCGCCCCAACTGGCATGTTCAGACCAATTTCGTTGAAAATTCGGTCTTGTCTGATTGTTTTTTAAGTTTTGTTTTCTTTTAATCTCAGAATTAATTTTCTCTACTCTCATATTTGCTCCTAATACACACTTATTGTTTTTTGTTTTTTGGGGGATAAACCCTCACCCGAATTTCTAAGTTTCGCATAGCTTAACTTGAAATTCTACCCTCTCCCTCGTAGAGGGCTCACTAGTATAAAAACCTGTAAAAAAATAATTTGCTATTCTTTTTCGGATTTGTAACCGAAATTCTTTAGAATTTTATCTTTCTTTCTCCAATCTTTTTCTACCTTCACTTCTAAGCCTAGAAAAACTTTCTTTTCAACAATTTTTTCTAATTCCAATCGAGCGTCTGTTCCGATTTTTTTTAGCAAATTCCCGCCTTTTCCAATCAGAATTCCCTTCTGACTCTTTTGTTCACAAAATATTGTTGCGTAAATTCTATCAATATCTTCTTTTTCTTCGTACTTTTCAACCTTAATTGCTACAGAATGCGGAATTTCATCCTGCGTATTCAAAAGCACTTTTTCTCTGATAATTTCTTCTGCAACTGAGCGCATATTTTCTTCTGTTACAACGTCTTCTGGATATAAGTATTCTCCTTCAGGAAGTTTTTTGAAAATATTAGAAAGAAGCGTATCTTTGTTTCTACCGGTTTTTGCTGAGATTCTTACAACCGGAATATTTTCTTCAAATAACATCTTATAAGAAATTAAATTTTCTTCAACTTTTTCGGTCTTTTTAACTTTATCTACTTTGTTCATAACAAGCACTACAGGAATTTTACATTGTTTTAAAATATTTTCCACTATCCACTTGTCGCCTTTTCCGGCCGGTTCTGAACCGTCAACCAAAAACAAGACTAAATCAGCATCAGGCACAGCAACCTTTGCTTCATCAAGCAAAAATTCACCTAACTTATTTAAAGGTCTATGAACTCCAGGAGTATCAACAAAAATAATTTGTCCTCTTCCTTCTGTTAAAATCCCTTTGATGCGTTTTCTTGTTGTTTGCGCCTTATCTGTTGTAATTACTATCTTTTGCCCTAAAATCTGGTTCAAAAGAGTAGACTTACCAACATTAGGACGCCCTAATATTGCTACAAATCCACACTTCTTCATTACTCAAGTATAACAAAAACATAACTTCAAACGGTAATTGTAAATATTTGTAAACAAAAAAGTCAATTTTTTCCGGCATGGAAACTTTATATAAGTAAGGGATATTAAATTTAGGATATTAATATGGGATTAGAAATTTCTCAAAATTGGAATATGCCTATGTGGCAAGCTCAAAATTTTAATAATTTCAGTACTCCATTTGCTTTAGACTATGGAAATATATGGAACAATTTTTCAACATCTTCCGGTAATACTTCAAATAAAGAAATGACATTTGAAGAGCATCTTAAACGTAGAGAAGAAGAACAAAAAGCTGCTGCACAAAAAGCCAGTGAACAACAAGCAATTGTTGATTTAAACAAATTAAAACAAGATAAAATTAAAGAATTAGATATAAGCCCAAAATTAGAAGAACTAAGACAAAATAAAACACAAATTGAAAAAAACAAAAAATCAGATGGTTCGTCTTCTGTTAGAACTCCATATAAAAAACTAGGCTTCTGGGGTAAAGTCGGAAGATGGTGCTCAAATGCAGGTTCTGCATTAGTAAACATAGGTAAGAACTTAGCTGGTATTGAAAAAGACGGTTCTTGGAACTGGAAAAAATGCCTTAAAAATGTTGCAATTACCGCAGCTGCTATCGGAGCATGCTTTATACCTGTTGTTGGGCCTGCTATCGGATATGGTTTAGCCGCGACAGGTGTCGCTATGGGTGCTTATGGAACAGTTAAAGGCATTTCAAATCTTAAAAATGCAAGCAATAATGATGACGAAGCAATCGATAATGCACAACAAGAAATTATAACAGGAGCATTTACTGCCGTTACATCTGCGTTTGGTCTAAGAGGCATCGGTAAAGGAGTTTCTGCATCAAATGCTTCTGTAGCTGCTGAAAGAGCTAGTGTTGCCGGCAAAGCTTGGCAATCAGTATCTCAATTTGGACGTGATGTAACTGTCAATGCTTGGCGTGCAACCGGTGAAGCTATGAAAGCTGATAGAGCATTAATTGGCGGTCAATCAGGCAAATGGGGTATAACTAAATTCTTCCAAGCAACATGGGAAAAAATGAGTTCAGCATACAATTCTACAAAAACCGATTGGGATGAAATTTGTAAGAAAAAACAAAGTGAAATAGAAAGTACGATTAAAACAAAACTAGATGAAGCTACAAATAAATTAGCAGCAGAAAAAAATCCTGCAAAACGAGCTCTATTAAAAGACGAAATCGCTGCATATAAGAAAAATCTTCGAGAAATAAAATCTGTTGGAGTTACTAAGAAGACAAAATCTGACTATGATAATTTGTTAGAAGAAAATGCAGGTACTCGAAATATAGAACATGCTAAAGCATTGGATAACACTGTAAGAGGCGCTAGTGTTGCACCAAAAAGACTAAAAATGTATAATCAAAAAGTTAAAAAAGTTCAAGAAGCATACTCTAAAAAACTTGCAGAGTTAATAAAGGCAAAACAAAATGCAATGTATCAAAAAGCAAGCAAACCTGGCAGATATAAACAAGAATTAAGACAATATGTTTCTAAAAAAGATTTGAAAGATGCTCAAGTTTCTTGGTATAGACCATCTACTTGGAGAAAAAATGAATATCAGATTGCAATTGGAAAACCTGCAAAAGAAACACACTATGGTTCATTTTTAAAACTCACAACTACACACCCTGCAAGCACAGCACCTAAAGCAATGCAAATATTTGACCCAATTTATTCAGTACCAATTGGTTATGGTCAAGAAATTACATCAGACCAATATGAAGAGACTATTAGAAACTTAGATTTGCAAATTGCACAATTAGAACAAGCAGAAAAATCTATCAATGATTGTAAAGATGTAAATGAATTAAACGAACTTTACTCACAAATCAAACAAGCGATAGAACAACCACAACAAGAACAAACAGCAATTCCATCAGGAAAACAAGATGTCGCGCAAACTCCGACACAAAAACCGGAGCAAACACTAAGTACCACATAATAAATTGAGAAAGGACGACCTAATAAGTTGTCCTTTTTAATATAACTTCTGATTTTTTGTTATACAAATTATGTTTATACCAAACTCCTTCAAAATCACCTTTCGGTGTAAATAAATACTGACAGTCTTTAGATACAAAATAAATTGCGCTGACCGGTGTTCCTGTAATCCTGTACTGAATTGAATAATAAGGATAATCCGGATATTCTCCATATATAAAATCAACATATTTTAAATGTCCCAAAGCATCATAATAATACGCTTTTGAAACATCTTTTTTATCTTGCAAAGCATACATATAAAGACTTTTTAAATGCTTAAAATAAAAAGCTGAAATATTATTGCTCTTAAACTCTTTATATCCCGCAGAAGCTGCCATATAGTTTTCAAGATAGTTTTTATCCTTCAATCTATCTTTAAATTGAGAACGAAAATCTTTTTGCTTCTCTACAGGATTTTCAAAAATAATATCTCGAACTTCTGTTATTATACTTTCTTTTTCAACTTCAGATTTATTAATCCAATCATAAGTAATATCTGCTATAAAAACATCATTGTAGTTCGCAAATACAATGTTTTGAGTTAATAATAAAATTATAAAAAGTACTTTTTTTAGCATATATTTCTCCGATTTTAGTATACAAAAAATTTTAAACAGAGTCTAGTTCAAAATTTTTCAATACTTTTATAAAATTTTTTCTTAATAAACTAATATTCCATAATTCGCAAACTTTGATTTAGCTTCAGGATGGCGTTTTAAATAATTTTTCAAAATATTTCTCGCATTCAAATAGTCATGCTGTTTAACATAAATATTCGCCAAATTAGTTACATAAGCTTGATTATCAGGATTTGCTTTAATTAACATTTTATATTCAGCAATCGCTTTATTAACATCACTTTTTACATAAATTTCAGCCGCCAAAAGGTGTAATTCTTCAGCGTCTTTGATTTCTCGCGCAGAATTCAGATAATCTAAAGCCATTTCCACATTATCTATATAGTAATATGAAACTGCTAAATTATAATAAACTATATATTTAACGTCATTTGTATCCGCTAGGCTTAATGCTTTTTCGAGAGCTTTAATTGCTTGCGGGTATTTTTTCTGTGCAACAAAACTTTCTGCTAAATCAATATAGCCCCCCGGAAGTGTGGGTGCTTGATATATATAATGTTTAGCTTCTTTAGCTTTTGAAATACTTATATCCTCATCATCACCAAGAACCAAATAAGGCACATATTCACTCGGCAAATCACCTTTATTCGTAATATCCGGTTTGATTTTATAAAGTAATTTTAATGTGCTAATGTCTGCTTCTGTTAAACTCAGTCTTGCATCTTCTACCAATGTTTGATTATCTTTTGCAAGATACATAATGTTTCCAGAATCATAACTATGCCCCATAAATCCCAGAGCATGGAATATTTCATGAAGCGCAGTATTATAAATCTGATTTGGAGTAAAATCATTACCGTCAGGTGCTTTTGTGTAAAATTTTATATTCATGCGCTCAAGCGTATTAGAATTAATTTCAGGTGTAGTATAAGCAACCACGTATTTTCTACCATATTCCAAATTCTCAGCGTTATTTTGTTGAAAATCGATTACAATATTCGCATTTTTATTAGTTTCCGCAAACATTATAGGACTTGTTTTCTCCCAAGTATTAAATGCGTTTTTAATTTCTTGAACGTATTCTTTAGGTGCATTTTGAGAATTTACAAAGCAATAAGTAATCGGCAAATTACTCCATCTTACAATTTTCTGATTAAAAGGAGCTTGTCGGATATAATTTAAAGGATAATTTCTATGTACTTCTCGTCTTAAGTCGTACAAAAAATACTTTGCTTTAACAGATGCTGCATCCAAAACCGAATCTTCCGCAATATTAGTCAATTTTTCTTGCGATTCAACCGTGAGCGGTGAATTGATTATTGAATTAACATAAATTTCTCTTAAATCCGAATCATTATAACCTTGCGAAAACGATTTTTCAAAGAAAATTTGCGCTTCTTTTACATTATTGTGCTGGTAATAATAATTTCCGATTTGCGCATAAATCATGCCAGAATTGGAACGAAAATACAATGCTCCGGCAAGAATAACAGCTAATATAGAATAAAAAAATACTCGAAATTTATTCATTTAAACCATCTGTTTGTTCTTCAGAAACACTTGTCGTACGTGTTACTTCCTCGTTATTTCGCACGCCTTTTTCAATAGGGGCACTAGTATGGCGTGTATCCTCTTCATTGTCTTTAACGCCTTTGTCAATATTCAAAGTTTTAACTAACGCTCTTACATCGCCTTTTAACTTAAAATACTCAGCAAATTTTGGCGTAGTTTTGATATTATAAGAACGTCCGTTTTTATCTTTATGGCGAGAAATTAAACCTTTTTCAAGAAGTTCTTGAACATGCTCGTACGCATTTGAACCTCTTAAATCCTTTAACAAAGATTGACGAATAGGTTCTTTTAGTGCAATTACGGTTAGTGTCTTTAAAACAGGCGGTTTTAATTCAACAGGACAAAGTTTTTCAACAATATCTAAATGTTCTTGTTTAACTTGCAAAATATAACCGTTTTCATCATCAATTTCTAATGCGCCGTCTCTTGAAGCGTAATCCATGATAAGTTCAAGCAAAGCTTCTTCAACTTTTTCCGGTTCTTCTTCCAAAATTTCTGCAATATCTTTTATCTGAAGCACTTTAGCTGTTACAAACAAAACAGCTTCTATTCTTGATTTTAACTGTTCCATTACGCACTAACCTCGTTATTATCAACTAAAACACTTTTTGCATTCTCTATTGCTGCATCAAATTCTTCATTATCTTGACTGCTTGTTAATTCTTCATGCGGACGTTTAACAACGTACAAATCAGAATAAAATTCATCTTGTTCCAGGTCATAATCACTTTCAACAGTCAAAAATAACAATGAAATATATGCGCTAATTTTATCCATTCCAAGAAGCGTTAGTTCGTTAAGTTCAATCTTATCTTGACGGCTTAAAATTTCAGACAAATTCGCTTTTAACCTTTGTACTCCGTTTTCAATGTATTCATCATGTGCAAGATTGATGATATCATCCGGTGAGAGTTTTGCATAATTCTGAACACGTCTTTTTGCGCGCTCATGCGCATTCTTTAAAGACTGTTTTTTATCCAGCATTTCGTAGAATTCTAATTGTCTAATCAAATCGCGTAATGTAACGACTCGATTGTGGTTAAGTCTTACGCTCGTTCTGCGTTGCAAAACTTCATCAATAGAAATCACGTTGTTTGTTGGGATATAATCATCCTCTTGATAATCCAAAGGCGCATCATCATATTCTAAATCAACTTCCGGTTGTGGTTCAAAATCCAGAACATCCAAACCTTCCAAAACATTTGACTTAAGTTTAAGCAAAATCGCAGCAAACAAAAGAGTTCTACCCGTAAGTCTTAAATTTTGCGCCTTTGATTGAAAAAGGTGCATTAAATATTTATCAGTAACTTCTACAATATCAACATTCCAAGGGTCAATTTTACCCTGTCTTGCCATGCTTACAAGAATTTCAATTCCGTCAACTTCGGCTTCTTGAACGAATTTTTCTTCTTTTTCATTCAAATGATGAACGGAATTGTGTGTTATTTCCGTAGAATTTATATTCAAACTATCTATATTATTTACTGCCATATTTATATTTTAATTTATATTCAAATCCTTTTAATCCTCTGTTTCTACGAGTCTTTATCTCATAAAAACTTATAAAAAGAATTTCCTTCCAAATCCCTTTTGTAATTCTAACATTCAAATAAAAATCCTGCAAATCTTTACAATTATCTTAATATAATTATTCAATAACACCACAAATCTATAAATTTACTACATTCTTAACCAAGAATTCCGTAAAATCTTGCACTTTATATTTCCCAAAACCATACAGACTTAATGCTATTTCACAGCCCAAACAAGAAGTTAAAACAATTTGCGCTCCACTTTTTTTAATATTATCGCATTTATTTTTAAATATCTTTGACATTATACTGTATTCATTTAATCTTGTAATACCATTCAATCCACAACAACTGTCAAAATCTTTCATTTCAACATATTCCAGATTTTCAGTATGTTCTAATATCCATTCAATATCTTCAAAATTATCTAAATTACAAGGTTTATGAAACGTTACTTTAATTTTCTTTTTTAGTTTTAACCTAAGTTGATTTTCTCTTATATAAGTAAAAATATTATTAACATTCAACTCTTTTGAAAAACTTTTAATCGTCTTTTCGCAACTTGCGCAAGTTGTTACAACATCTGTAATATTATTTTGCTTAACTATATTTAAATAACATTCTTTTGCTTGCTCAAAAGATTTCATATCTCCACGAACATAAAAAGGGATTCCGCAGCAATTGAATTTGGGCGAAAAAACCTCAACACTACAAGCGTTTAAAAGTTTTACAACAGATTTATTTCCTTTAACATTACCACTACAACCACCAAAATAAATTACCTTTTTATCAAATTTTTTAGATTTAATAGTACCGGCAAAAAGGCTTAAAAATTTTATTCCCACCCCAAATAAAAAATTCTTTTGAACAAAAGAAACTAATTTTTCTAAAAAATGAATCTTAAAATATTCAGCTTTTGCAGATGCAATTATATCTACCACATCGATTCCGCTTGGACAAAATTTAGTACAAGCGCCACATTTAAGACATAAATCCAAATAACGATTTAATTGAGAGGACATTTTCAAATCCCCTTTAATTAAACCTCGAAGCATTATAAAATGTCCTCTTGAAACAGTACAATCATTGCCTGTAATCTTATAAATAGGACAAACTGCCTGACACAGCCCACATTTTGAACAAGAATGTATTTTTTCTTTATACTCTTCTAAATGTTTCATAACAATATTTTAAATATTTCTCTTAAAATTATCTACAAAAAAAGAGAGCTTTCGCTCTCTTTTAAATGGTGGGCATGAAGAGACTCGAACTCCCACGCTTTCGCACTAGTTCCTAAGACTAGCGTGTCTACCATTCCACCACATGCCCGCGGTTTCACAATCACTAATATACCAAGAGAAAAATTATTTGTCAAACATTTACTTCGCTAAAATCGAGTTTTTGTTTACATAACTCAAATTTTGTGCTTAAATTGTCGTATGAAAGAATTTGAATTAAAAAATAAGATTAGAGCTTGTTTCAAGAGAAACGAAAATACTCCAAGAGTTGCATTAACTCTTAATTTATCAATTACAAAACCGGAAGCACATGCCGGTGAATATACAACTATGAACAGACTTCTGATGAAAGGTACAAAAAAATATTCATCTGAAGAACTTTCATCAATTTTAGATGAAAACGCAATAGAATTAAATTCAGAAATGAAATCAGATTATTTAAGATTTCGTTTTATTTGTTTAAATGAAGATTTTGAATTAGCATTATCTATTCTTCAAGATATAATTCTAAATTCTACTTTTCAAGAATTTGAAAAAGAAAGACAAATGCTAAAAGGTGAACTTATGGCTGAATTAGATTCTGCCAAAGTAAAAGTTTCAGACTTGTTCACAAAATCAATATACAAAAACCATTTTTACGGCAACAGCTACACAAAAGTCCTTGAAGAAATCGACAATGTTACTCAAGAAGATGTTGTAAATTCTTACAAACATATTTTGAACAACAGTCGCAAAACTCTTGCCATAGTTGGTGATATTGATGAAAACCTTGTAGAAAAATATTTAGGCGAAATTCCGGAAAACAAAGATGTTGAATCAGAAATTCCGGCACCTGAAGCTTTAAAACAAGATTATACAGAAATCTTAAAACCGGATGCAAACCAAGCACAAATTCTTCAAGGCTGGAGAGTTGCAACAATTGGTGAAAAAGATTATCCTGCAATAATGTTATTGAACGTAATTTTAGGTGCAAGCGGTCTTTCTTCAAGATTGTTCCTTGAACTTAGAGAGAAAAAAGGATTGGCTTATACTGTTAGAACAGCTTACGAAACGCATAAAAAATCTGCAGTTTTCAGTATTTATATAGGAACTGAACCAAGCAACATTCAAACTTCTATTGACGGCTTCAAAGAAGAAATTGAAAAGATTAAAAATATTCCTGTTAGTGCAGAAGAGTTACATAATGCGAAAAATAATTTAATCGGTAAGCAACAGTTCATAAGCGAAACAAACGCGCAACAAGCGAATATGATGGCTTATTATTCAATTATGGGTAAACCTTTTGATTACCAAAAACAAGTTATTGAAAAACTTAGAGCTGTTACAAGCGAACAATTACAAGCCTGCGCTAACAAATACTTTACAGATGATTATGTTTTATCAGTTCTAAAACCATAAGGAATTTGAAATGGTTGAGACTGCGCAAGGTAATTCTATAAAATTCATACAGAACGAAAATCATAATTCAGTTCTCGTTTTGGGTTGTATGCACGGTGATGAACCTCAAGGCGAATTTTTGATTAACGAATATCTTAAAATTAATCCGAATACAAATTTGATGTTTATACCTTGTGTAAATCCTGACGGAGTACGAGCTAAAACAAGAGTAAATTCACGCGGAGTTGACATTAATCGTAATTTTCCGACTGAGAACTGGGAATTAACAGAACGAAACGAATTCTTTGGCGGTGAATCTCCGGCAAGCGAAGATGAAACAAAGTTTTTGGTTAATCTTATTGAAAAATATGAACCAAAATTGATTTTGACATTGCATGCTCCATTCAAAATTGTAAACTATGATGGAGATGCGCTAGAAGTTGCTCAAAAGATTTCTAAAATTATCGGATATCCGATCGAAGCCTCAATTGGTTATCCAACTCCCGGAAGTTTCGGAACTTGGGCGGGAATTGAAAAAGGTATTCCAACGATTACTCTCGAATTAGACGAAGAAATTGATGTGAAAGAACTGATAACGCCAATGTTCAAGATATTTGAAATGTTGGAAGATTTTTAATGGGAAGTGGGGAAATAAGCCCCCACCCTAACCCTCCACCGAGGAGAGGAAAAACGTGATATATATAAGTTGGGATTCTCCCCCAACAAAAACTGGGAAATAGAAATGGAAGATATCAAAAAGATTGTAAAAGAATGTGATTTAAAACACGTAGCTATAATTATGGATGGCAACAGACGCTGGGCAAAAGAAAGAAATTTGCCATCAGCTTTCGGACATAAAAAAGGCGTTGATGCTCTAAAAGCTACAATGAGAGCTTGTGATGATTTCGGTATAAAGTATTTGACTGTTTATGCGTTTTCAACTGAAAACTGGAACAGAAAGCCGGAAGAAGTGAATTTCTTGATGGATTTGTTGGGGCAAACATTAAAAAACGAATTAAAAGAAATGCACGAAAATAATGTTGTAATATCATTTATAGGCGACACGACTAAATTAAGCCCTAAATTGCAAGAAATCTTAAAAAATTCCGTTGAGACAACTAAAAACAATACAGGCGTTAATTTACAAATCGCATTTAATTATGGTTCTCGTGATGAAATTGTACATGCAGTTAGAGAAATCGTAGCCTCTGGAGAAACTGATATAACAGAGGAAACTATTTCTAAGCATTTGTACACAGCTAATATTCCTGATCCTGATTTGTTAATCCGAACCGGCGGAGAAATGCGAGTTTCTAACTATCTTTTATGGCAAATTGCTTATTCTGAATTTATCGTAATAAAAGAATTCTGGCCGGAATTTGATAAAGAAAGATTGGCAGAATGCGTAGTTGAATACAAACGCAGAAATCGCAGATTCGGCGCATAGTCAAGTTTAAAACAAATCGCTATGACTGCCTGTTGTTAGAAGCAATATTACAAGTTCGTTATTAAGAATTTCATAGACAAGAAGCCAATCAGGCTCTATATGGCATTCTCTACAGCCTGTGTAATTCCCTGTTAATGCATGATCTTTGTATTTTGCAGGTAATTCAGCACCTTGTTGCAAGAGTTTTAGTACAACTTTGAGTTTGTCCAAATCCTTGCCACGTTTTTTCATTAATTTAATATTGCGTTGAATTTTATTAGTATATCTTAAATTGTACATTAATCATCCTTTAAGATATCATTCATCATATCATCAACAGAACTATATGCCTTAGATAAACCGATTCCGTTATTTGCATCTTCAATAACCTTTTTGGTTTCTTTGTTATAATCGTTTATAGAAAGCGCAAAAGGAATTCCTTGTTCTCTAACCGCTGCTTTTATAAACATAGTAATTGCAGTTGACATATTTACACCCAATTCATTACACAAATTATCAAAGTCCTGCTTTAATGAGCTATTTACTCTAATACTTATATTTGCTTGAGACATAAGTTACCTCACTGTTGTTCATACATTGTATTAACAGTATAACACATTTTAGCCATTTTTCAATTTGAATAAATGTTTCTCTATCTTAATATTTAGCTGACAGTTCGTATTAATTTATCCACTTAAAGCTCGTTACGTAGTTTTCTCCGTTGATATTACCTTTGATTTCAGCGACAAACTTGCGGTAAGCTTTATTTGATAATTCTATCCCCGGAATTTTATTAATATGTTCTAAAACCTTAGTATCCTTACTCAAATCAACCCCCGGGATAACGTTAAATAATGTGTTCAAAGAAACATTACCCAAAGGCCCGAACATAGTCGAAATCTTTTTAGATAGAAGCCCCAAAACTTCCATTTCTGCATTAGAATTAGAGAAATTATATTTTCCGCTTATAAACAAGCTCAAATCCTTACCGCGCGTAGTGATTTCGATATCATCCGCGACACCGTCTTTTATCGCAATATCACCAATAATGTCAGAAAAATCACCCGTTTTTAACGGTGAAATTATATCAATCACGCTGTTAATTGAAACACCTGTTAAACCGCCTTTCAAAAGATTTCCGGCTTTCAAAAGATATTCTAATGAACCCAGTTTAGGCATTCTTCCGTTTGCAACACTAAACGTTGTATTTCCGTTAAGCGTTTGCATACATTTATCAAAATCAACACCATTACAAGAAAGTACGATATCACCGGTTAAATCGCCGTAAATTTGGTTTTGTAAATCAAATAAAGCTATAGATAAGTCATTTGCATCAATATCACGCGCTTTTAGCTTCAAACCCGTATTATTATTTTTAAGATTATAATTAAAGTTACCGCCAAGTGTTCCGTTTGCAATATTAAATTTGAAATCATGAACATTAAACACTTGTTTTTCATTCAAAGATGCAGTAGCTTCAAAGTTTTCCGCAACAATGTTTCTGAGGTGAATACTATCTGCATTCATCTTCATATTCTTAATTACAATTGATTCTAAATCAAAACCTTCAAGCGAATCAAAAGTTTTTGTATTATCAACTTGAGAAAGTTTTAACAAATTCGTAATATAATTTAAGTCTAAAAGCTTTGTATCAAGATTAGCCTTTTCAACATAATAAGGTGGAGTAAGTTTATTTCTTAATACGGCTTGAATCTTAACATCATTGCCCAAAACTTCACCGATAGAATACACATCAATCGTTCTATCCTTGAATAAGAACGTAATATTTTTCATCGTCGTATCCAAGAACGGAATATCAGTTTCGAAAATATGAAAGTTACCTAAAAGCTTCGGTGCAGACGCTTTGCCGTTAAATTTCAAATCAGAAGTAAATTGACCTTGTTTGATATTCGGTTTTCTGAAAATTATGTTGAAAATTCTTGCGTCTGTAGGGTTATGAGTTTTAATAACCAAATCTTTAAAGCCCAAATCGTCTTTCAGAATATCGATTTCACCGCGAGATTTAAGCATGTTTAATCTGGTTTCACGTCCGCTTTGAGATGCAATAATTTTATCGTACGAAAATTCTCTAATTTTTAAGATTTTTTGATTTAAAACCCTTGTATCGAGGTTCAAAACTATCGCATTTTCAATATCGCCAATAGTCGCTCCGAGGTGGTAAATGCTTGAATCTTTTGCCATATTAACATCAGTTTTAAGGTTAAAGTCATTCAAAACACCTTTTGCGCGCGCAGAATAAACAATATCACCTTTTATTTTCAGAGGATAAATCTGATTTTTGTTAATGTATTTATCGATAAAATCTTGACGCGGTTTTGAATTAAAATACAGATTAAAATTCTGTTTATTGAATAAGTCGTAAACTTCACCATCAACAAGAATTGGCATATCATCAGCTAACAAATTAATTTTATTAAGTTTCACACCATTATTACGCATAATAAAACTACCGTTAATGATTTTTACCGGTAATTCTAGCGGGGTATAAACAAATGACAATCCGCCCAAATCCGTATATGCATTTATTTTGTTGTGGTTGATTTTAGCATTTAGATTGATTTTTCTGCCGGCATCAAATCTAAGAGTATTTAAAGCTTTTTTGACATCTCTTGGAATAATCGAATAATTAGAAAGCGCGTTTATTGTCGCTAAATCAAAAGCTGATAATCTAATAAACCCGTTAACATGAGGTTTTCCAACTACATTTCCGACATCAAGATTAACATCAAATTGACTATCTGCAAGATTACCTTTGATATTAGAAATCTTTAATTTGTTGTTATTTAGCGTTACCACACCGTTTGAAATTTTAAGTTTGTTATTTGGAGCAACGCCAAGAATTTTCGCAACAAAACTGACTTTATCCAATTCAACAGGGTCTAGTTTTCCTTTGTATTTCGCAACAACATTAACAAAAATATTGCCAATATCGTTTTGTAAATCGCTCTTATCAGGTGTGATATCGTTCAAATTAAGTTTCGGAATATTTATATTTGCATCCACAAAATTATTCTTAACAGAAGCTTTTGCACTAAGAGCTGAATTTCCAATATATGATGTAATATCAGCAGATGCGTTTTGACCATCAAAATCTAAAACACCTTTGGTATTCTTAACTTCTATACCTTGCATAGCAAATTTATTGCCTAAAAGATTAATTTTTCCCTTTGTAAAGAAATTTTGGTTAAACGCTAAATCTTCAATATCTTTTACAGCACCATAAACTTTCAATTGCAAATCAATCAAACCACCCATGGAATCCAGTTTTGGAAGCATAGATTTAACATCATCAATCATTGTAGCGGTCTGAATTGCATTGAACAAATACGCGATTTCTTGGTTCTTTGTATTAACGTCAAAATCGAATTTGCCATACAAATTGCAAGTCCCGTTAATTGAGATATTTTTACCGTTAACCAAGCCTTTTTTTGTAGTAAATACAGCATTCTGGTCGTCAAAAATAAGTGCAGCTTCAGCATCTGTCAAAACTAAGTTAGGAATTTCATTAAAAAAAGTTTTTACATTTCTAAAATTCAAACTACCCCAGACATGCGGATTTTTGCGATTACCTTTTACAATTATATCAATGTTTCCATTACCTTTAACATCCATAATCGGAACAGGTCCAATTACAAAATTTAAAATTTCATGAATAGGTATAATTTTTTCTTCCGCTGTCGCCAAATCAACATTTTTTGTACTCCAAATATGCATATCAGCGTATTTGACATTATATAATTCAACACCGCCTTTTACCCAAACTTTTTCTGCACCACCAGCCGGAACAAATACGTCAAAATTAATATAACGTCCGGTAAAATCCAATTTCACAGTCGCACCTTTAGCGTTTGGTATTGGTTTCGTTAAAATTCCATTACTGATAAATACATCACCTACAACATCCGGTTCATAAATATCGCCTTTGATAGTGAAATTGCCGATTGCGTCTCCAAAGAATTTATATTTTTTCAATTTGTAAACATTAAATTCTTCAACTACGATTGGCGGAAGCATGTCTACAATATCTTCAACACGTGATTTATCGAGTTGAACATTTAAATTTATAGCAGATAATGTTTTATCTAAATAGTTTGAAAACGAACCGCGTAAAATCGCATGAATGTTTTTTGAATTTATGTTTACGGTATTAAAATTAATGATTTTACTTGTTATTGAAAAATCAGCATCCACATTCAGTAATTCTGGAAATATCATTGATTTGGCATTATCTTTCATAAGAACTGCGCAATTTTTCAATTCTGCATTTAGCTTATATTTGTCGACATAAACATTGATTACACCTTTTGTTTCGATTAAATCTTGTGGCAAATATTGACGCAAATAATCGCTAATTGGTGCTAAATCAAAGTTTGAAACTTTTATATCGACAATGCTTTTTTTGATATCATTGTTACGCGGAAGATAAAGTTTTACAGTCGCATCAGAAATAGAATTATTTATGTTAAATTTTGTTTCAGCATTAACTTTTAAGTATCTACGATTTTTCTTAAAGAAAACATTTTCGCCCGTATACATAATAGGTGACTTTAGACCTTTTTGTGTAAGGATTATAGAGAATTCATCAAGTTTGAAACTGTTACATTTGATTTTTGTTTTGTCTAAGTTTTTGAAGAAGTCTTTATCAAGCTCTATGTCTTTATTAACGCTGGCTTTCACAAGCAAATCATCTGCACTGATTGAATTTATGTGAACTCGCCCTGTAAGCAGTGGGAGTAATCTTAAATCAATTTTGAAGTTGTTTAACGTAGTTGTATCGCGAGTGCTTTTGTCTTCAACAGTAATTCTCATTGCGCTAAATACAGCTTTTGGCAAGACATTCAGCCTCAATTTGGGGTTAAGAATTTCGACGTTATAATTGCTGTTTACGCTGATATTTTCGCAAACAGTCGGAAGCACTTTAGAAAATATTACAGGAACTCCACCAATCCAAAATGCATAAACGCCTAAAATCAGTATTATATATTTATTAAACAATTGTTTCATTTTAATAAGTATATAATAGCAATAAAGTTAATGGTTGACAACACTCCAGATGATTTAGCTTAGCAAAACATTAGCATTCTAAAAATTTCTTGGCATAACGCCCTTTCGCCAGTTTGATTCAATTTGTTCCAAAGAAATTCCCTTTGTTTCAGGCACAAAGAAATAAACAAAAATTATACACAACAATGAAACAAATCCAAACATCCAAAATGTCCAAGCTCCGCCAATTCTATGTAACAGAATAGGGAAGCTTCCGACAACAAAGAAATTAAACGCGAAGTTTGAAACTGTACAAATACTCATTGCAACACCTCTTATTTTTAGAGGGAAAACTTCTGATACCAATATCCAACCTATTGGACCAAGGCTCATTGCAAAACAGATTATATAAGTTACCAAACTGCCAACAGCAACCCATTTCAAACTTGAACCGAGAACACCTGCAAACGCAAATGATGTTCCGAGTGCAAACAAACTTAGCATTACTCCGATTAAACCAAAATAAAGCAAAGGTTTTCTACCAAGTCTATCTGTAAAAAATACGGCTACGATTGTCATAACAAAATTAACAACGCCAATTCCAGTTGTTGCATAAATTGCAGTGAGATTGCTATCAAAACCTGCTGTTTTAAAGATTGTTGGTGCGTAATAAATTATTGTATTTATACCTGTACAAATTTGTGCAAACATAATTCCAACACCAACAACAAAAGGCATAATCATCCATTTTTTGAATTTGAAATTTTTATCTTGACCTTCAGAATTTAATGTTGTTTTGATATCTTGAATTTCTCTATCAGAATCAACATCCGGTTCGATTTTCTTGAATACAGCTTTTGCCTCATCATCTCTATTTTTGCTAACCAACCAACGAGGAGTGTCTGACATTAAGCACATTCCGACAAACAGTATTAATCCCGGTAGTACGCCTGCAAAAAGCATCCAGCGCCAATTATAAACAGCTTGAGCGAATGCTGCATTTATAAAATATGAAAATAAAATTCCGGAAGTTATCGCCCATTGATAAAGCGATACTAGCGTTCCACGCAAATTTTTAGGAGAAATTTCTGAAAGATAAAGTGGAACAACAAAATTAACAATACCAACTGCAAATCCGACAAAAATCCTTGAAATAATCAGCACATAAACATTTGGAGCAAATGCGCACATTATTGAGCCGATTATAAAGATTACTGCGGTTGCCATAATAATCTTTTTACGCCCGAATATATCAGCAAGAACACCATTTGTCGCTGCTCCGATTACTGCACCAATAAGAACTGAGCTTACAAGAAATCCTTGCAATGTGTCAGGCAGAACCCATGTTTCATTAATAAAGAGAAGCGCACCGGAAATTACTCCTGTATCGTAACCTGATAAAAGTCCACCTAAAGACGCTACAATTGCCACAACATAAAGCCAAATGTATTTCATGTAAATACCTCTATAATAAACACTCTACTTATATTATAGCAGATGTTTTTTATGTTTAAAGTCCCTAAAAAAAAAATAATGCACTCATTGAGCGCATTATTTTTCTATTAAATTATCTTTTTATTTACCCAACTTGAAATTTAAACCTAATTGGAATCCTACGCCGGTTCTACCAACATTTCTGAATACTGTTTGGAAATAACCGGAGAATCTGTCAGTAAAACGTTTTGTAAAACCAAATCCATATTGGATATAACCTCTATCCATATATAAATGAGGAAGGCTTACATTTCCTGCTCTACCATCAACGGCACCATTCAAGTTATACATATATTGTAAAGTTGCATAAATACTAAATGTTTCTTTTTCCCAAATTAAGTTCATGCCGGGTGCTAAATTAATACCATTTAATATTCCTGACATCATACCCATTTGACCGAAATCCGAGTGCCAGTTTTGTTGACCGAAGAAATTATATGCAAGCATTAAATTAGGTTGCAATACCCAATCTCTATGAAATCTCCAGTTGTAAGCACCTTTTGCTGAAGCACCTGCAAAATAGTTAAACGTGTTATCAGTGTGTCCTGCAATATCCATGCTGTTTTGGTAAACACCGCCATATACCAAACCGCCTAAAACAAAGTTATCTTTATACCAAGTTCCTAAGAAACCTGCTTGTCCGCCGTTTTGGTAAGCACCTGCGCCTGCAAAATATTGGTGTGCACCGTTATAGCCGATATACGCAGTCGGCATAAATTTCCAGCCGTGTTTAAGTTCTTTTAGCCCAAAATCAGCACCTATAATTGTACCGTAAGCGTTGTTACCAACCCTTCCCAAACCTGCTTGATTCATTTGCAATGTTTCAAATGTACCGTACATTCTGTACCAAAGTCCGCCGTCCTTTTTAGAATACTGATATGGCGCGTACAAAGGATTAGCCGCAGCGTATCTGTTTGCCATTATACCATTATCAGACAGGTCATCATCCTTAAAGCTTGGAAGAAGCATTGAATGATTGAACAACATATCGTCAATTGCAAGTTGGTTCATATATTGAGATAAAGTCGTTACTTGACCTCTGTAAACCTGCGGATTAAATCTGGTTAAATTTAACTGATAATTACCATTCATTCCGCCATGATTATTTAATTGATACCAACCAATCGGAGTAAATACTTCCTTCTTAGTTGCAGTAAGTTTAACGTTTGGCGAAATATTGTTATAAGCAAAAACATTATCAAGTTTGATATCTCTATCAATTGGCGCTTGCCAACCGAAAATATCACCTGCTAGAGTCCAATCTTCAATATTGATTGCACCGTTCCCATTAATATTTTCGCCGAAGAATTGGTCTGAGCCATGTTCGTATTCTGCATTACTTCTACCTAAAACATCAATTGTAAAATTAGCAGTCCCGTTATTAACATTGATGTTTTCGATATTATAATCAGCACCGTCGCTATTCATAACCCCAAATCTTGCGCCGTCTGCCATTGTTAAATTATCTAAGAAATTCGCAGAATCAATTGTTCCGTTTGCTTCTGAAGCTACTAAAAATTGAGATGTACCGTCAATATTCAAATCTCCACCTGTCATTGCAGCTGAATCACCTAGCGCTAAAGTAGAGTTATTTAAAAGATTTAAAGAACCTCCTGATTGAGAATAATAAGCTTTATTTCCACCTTCTTGAGTAGATTTATCACCCGTTACAAGATTATATCTATCAAAATTAAGCTTCCCACCTGTCAAAAGTTCTATATCACCTTTTACTGTATCGCCTTCATTCAAATTCAAAATTGAATTGCCTGATAAAATCAATTTACCCGCTTGAGCAATACCAACTTGTGCGTCGTTTGTTACATTTATTCCACCCAAAGTCAAATCAGTTTTGTCGCCTGCATTATTTCCAACTAACAAAGTACCGATAAAATCTTTGTTGCTTCCTGCAACATCAATTCTATTCTGAGAAGAATTATTGTTACCTTCTGCGATAATTGTACCTTCGATTGCAGATGTTTGATTCGTAATATTTAATCTTGAACCGTTTTTAAGACCGATTGTACCTTGAGCGTTATCCAAACTTACAAAATCTAATTTTGACGCGTCTTTTGCGCTAATCACTTTTGTATTTTTAACAATTGCGCCAACGATTGAACCACCATTTTCAACAGAAATAGTGTCGGTATTAACAAGTACACTATTTGCTGCAAAATTCATAGCACCTTCGTTTAAAATTGAGGCATTGTTAGTTAGTGAAGTCGTGATATCTAATAGTGAATTGTTACCTTTATTTTTTAATATTACATTGTTAATCATTTCACTAACGGTTAAATTGCCGGTATTAACAATTGCGCTTGAAGTTGAATTCGCATCGCCATTAGTAATAGTGCTTGCCTCAAAAGTTCCACTATTTGCGATTGTTCCTTTATTTGTAACTTTATTAGCATTGATAGTTCCCGCATTTGAGAAATTATCTGAATTAATAAATTCATCACCAACAGTAATATTACCTTGCGATAAATTGCGAATTGTTTTTGTATTTGTTAATCTACCCGTAATATCAAGTTTGCCGGAATTTTCGACAAAATTTGTATTTTCTAAATTCCCACTAACAATAATATTACTTGTGTTCTTAATAGTTCCTGAATTGCTTAAATCATTCACAAATACATCACTACTATTTGTAAAAGTACCGCTGTTAGTGAAATCCTTAGCAGAAATAGCAGAACCGATTGCACCCGCATTAGTAAAAGTACCATTATTGACGATTTTAGCGATAATGCTTCCGTTATTTTGAAAACCCGCGTTACCTGTAATTGTTAAGATATTTTGAGCAATGCTACCGGAATTTAAACCGCTTGCAATCATCAAATTACCGCCACCGTCAATTGTTGAATTTGTGTTGTTTGTAAGTTTGTTTACGAAAACATCACCTGTATTTGTGAAACTTCCGTTATTTGTAAAGTCTTTAGCAGAGTTTGCAGAGCCGATTATGCCAGCGTTTGTAAAATTACCGCTATTCTCGATTTCTGCACTAATTACTCCGCCTGTAGCATTTTCAAAACCTGTGTTGTTTGAAATAGTAAGTTTTGATTGAGTAATATTTCCTGAATTTGTCCCATCAACTACTGTCAGATTTCCGGCATTGCCTGTAACTTCGCTCGTATTTGTAAATTTACCGCTTGAAATTATATTTTTGTTATTTTCGATTTTAGATGAATTTTCTAAATCTTTTACAAAAACATCACCATTATTTGTAAAAGTACCATTGTTAGTAAAATCCTTGTTAGAAACAGCCGAACCGATTAAACCATTATTCGTAAATTTACCATTATTCTCGATTTCTGCACTAATTACTCCGCCTGTAGCATTTTCAAAACCTGTGTTATTTGAAATAGTAAGTTTTGATTGAGTAATATTTCCTGAATTTGTTCCATCAACTACTGTCAAATTTCCGGCATTACCTGTAATTTCGCTCGTATTTGTAAATTTACCGCTGGAAATTATATTTTTGTTATTTTCGATTTTAGATGAATTCTCTAAATCTTTTACAAAAACATCACCATCATTTGTAAAAGTACCATTGTTAGTAAAATCCTTCATCAAATTTTCGGAACCTATTGTATAAATATTAGAAAATATTCCATTATTTACGATTTCCGCAATAATACTTCCACTATTCGTAAAACCGGTATTACCATTAGAAATTGTTACTATTTCCTGAACTATATTACCCGTATTTGTCCCATCAGTTACTACTAAATTTCCGGTATTCCCACTTATAGCCCCTTTATTTGAAAATGTATTATTAGCAATTGCTGTACCATTATTTTCAAATGAACTTTTTATTTGAATATTTTTTTGCTTAATATTTCCAAAATTATCACCTTGTACAATTTCTAAGACTCCATCATCTCCTAAAATATTACCTTTATTTGTAAAATTATTTGTTACATATATTTTAGATGCATTTTGTAAATTAGCCCCATTAAGAATTTCTAATTTTTTCACATTTACGTTTGAAGTACTTGAATTATTAAAAATTCCACCTGATAATTTCAAATTACCCCTGATTGTTCCATAATTTGTACCGCCATTTTTTATTTCAAAAACTGAAGCATTAGTACCTGTGATTTTTGCGTCTTTACTATTGAGAATTTCATTAACCGTTAATATGCCATTGTTCGTAACTATATTTTCATTTGTTAAAATATTATCAATATAAAGTTCATCTTGAATAGAAAGTAAACCATCCGACGCTTTTACGTCTATCGCTTCTGTATAATTTCCACTGAGTTCTTCATCATTTTCAATATCCAGACCATATACATAAGATGCCGACATAGAGGCAAGAATAGCCGCGGCACATAATAGTGTCTTAAAATTCCGTCTCATTATATTCCCTCAAAAATTTCTTAATTCCACAATAAATCGTAGCCAAAATACGATTTATTGTGAATGTAATATGTTAAACTTTTTACTACTTTTATTATTCCATTGACGCAACAGTTATTTTTAGAGTATAAATATAGTATGAAAAAGTTTTTGGGAGTGAGTTTAATACTAGCTTTAATTATGCCGTCTGTTGCGTTTTGCGCAGATGACGGAGTTGTTACACTTGATAAAAACGGAATTGAAAAACCTTCAATTACAATTGATAAAGGCTCAAAACAACTTCAAGGCTCACTTTTAGTAACCGATTCGGAAGATTTAGCGCAAATGATTGAAGTACAAAAAGACCACGATATCAAGGATTTAGAAAAACTTTGGAAAGGTACTGTTGAAAATAATCAAGTCATAGAATTTGCGCTAAAAAAGCTTGCGACTCCCGAATCACAACGTAGAATACACTCATCACTTATGGCAAAAACTCTTTCTGCGGTCGTAACCGGAGCTTCATTTGTACCTTCGCTTATGGGTGCAAACTATGGTATTCAAACTTCAGCTTTTTCAGCAGGACGTCTTGCACAAGGTTTGATTAACAGAAAAAATATTCCACAAGAAACTCCGCTTACAGACACAGAATTAATCGAGTTGGCGAGTATGATTGAAGATTTGCAAGATGCTTTGATAAGTTCCTATTATAACTATAAAAGCACATTAACTCAGCTTAAAGATACGCGTTCAAAAATGATTTTGTACAGCCGTAACTATTCTAAAGCGTTAGATGGCGGAGATATTTTGGAAATCGCAATTTCGTCTTCATTATATGATTCTATGAGAATTCAGGAATTTAATCTCGAACAATCCGCTAAAAAATATCATATTCAATTACAAAGACTAGCAGGTAAAAAGATTGTTGATAGCTTGGAATTGTACCAATATGATTTCAATTCTGTTTTATATAAAAATGGCGACACAAAGCAAGACGGCACTAAATCAGAAGGAGGTAAATCTGAAGGGGGTAAATCAGAAGGGGGGAAAAAGAATGGCAAAAAATAAAATTCTAACCTCTTTGTTGTTGATTTCTATGCTAACGAGTTTTTGTCTGCCAACAATAGCAGAAGTTAAAATTGATGATTTAACGACTCCAAAGGATGCATTTTTTAGACTTGGAACTACAGATATTCCGGAAAACAAAATTGATGTTGACGGGAAAATTGATATTAAAGCAAATATTGCCAAAGAAGATAAATTTTATAGCGAAGGACTTACTTATGCAGATTTAAGTATCAAAAAAATGGCACTTGAAGTTTCAAAATCAGTAGAAGTAGATTATAACGAAATGCTGGAAGATTTGTCTTTATTGTGGCAAGGCGCTGCGACAAAGAGTGATACAATTAAGTTTGCGATTTACAAGCTTTCTAATCCTGATAAAGATAAGCCGGATCAAAGCGCAGTTAAAAAAGTACTTACAACAATTGCCGGAATGTCTACGTTTTTGGGAGCCGGCATGGGAAATCCGGTTTTAGCAAGTGCAGCCTTGATTGGCGGTAACACACTGGGAATCATGTCTCAAGATACAAAGGCGCTTAATTATAAGTATTCACAAGTTAATGACGCGGATATGATTTTGTTGGTTAGAAAAGTTGACGAACTTCAACAAAAAATTGTTGATATGTATTATGACTATATGACAGCGCGTCAGCTATATGATATGACTACTGAAATGGTGCAAATGCGTTATAAAAACTATCAAAATTCTCAAAAACTTTCAAAAGAAGTAATTTTAATTACAGATACATTTTATCGCGAAGCAATGGATGAACAAATCAAAGCAAGAGGTAATTTCTTTGAAAAACGCTCTCGTTTGGAACAACTGGTTGGAAATGACGTATTTAGACAATTTGAATCTATTGTAGATGAACGATATACGAAAAAATAAACACTTAAAAATATCAACCTTTACAAAACTTAACAAACCAACACAAAAAAGGCAATTTTTCAAAACTTCTATACTTTATATATATGTAAGAGATATTTAAATAGAGAGATAGAAAAATGACAGCAACATACGATGCAATTGAAAGAAATAAAAAACCGGCAGGCGCTTTAGAAATTCCTGAAGATTTCCATTTCTACTATTTAAATAAAAAAGACCGCCAAATGAGATTCAACAACGGCGGAGACCCTATTTACGCTATTTTCGACAAAATTGATGAAAGACCTCTTTCTAAAATCGCTAAAGATTTCGTTAGAGAATTGGCTGACGATTCTATCAGATTTATCTCTACTTTGATTAAATAATAAATACACCAAAATTTGATAAAACAAACTTTTTTTCATATAATTTAAATATGAGAAAATTTATAATTTTAGCTTTTTTATTGTCGACATCAGTTTGTTTTGCTAATGAAGAATTATCTAAACAAGCTACTGCTTTTTATAGCGACAATAATTATCAAAAAACAATGGATTTAATATTGCAAATTAGCGAAAACGATAGAACTGCGCAAGATTGGCTTTTATTAGGCAACGTTTTAGAAGATAAAGGCGAAAAAGATAACGCTAATTTTATGTACCAAAAAGCGATATTGGTAAACCACAAATTCTATAAAGCTTATTTTAATCTTGCAAACAATTTTGCAGAAAATAACAAATACAATATGGCCATTGCAAATTACAAAAAGGCTGCATCATACAATAAAGAAAATCCTTATATTTTTTACAATATGGCTTGTACATACATAAAAATTGGTGATTTAAAAAAAGCTAAATCAAATCTTAACAAAGCAATTATGTTAAAATCTGATATTCCGGAATTTCACTACAATCTAGCATATGTTTACAAACAACTGGGCAAAGAAAAACTTGCTCAAACATATTTAAATAATTATAATAAATTAACAGGTGCCCAAAGTTAATCATTTTTCACTTTTAACATAGATTAAAAGCAATCACAAACTTAGATAAGATTAAGTGCAATACTAGGCAATTGATTAGCAGTTGCTAATAGAGTTGCCGATGCCTGCTGAAGAATTTGCGATTTTATATAGTTTGAAGACTCCTCTGCTACATCAGCATCTCTTAAAGTCGATAAAGATGATGTCAAGTTTTCCGATTGAACAGAAAGTGAGGCTATTGCAGAATCTACTCGATTTTGTGCGGCACCAATTAAAGTAACTCTATCAGATATTTTTGTAATAGCTTCATCAATATCTTCAAGTTTTGAAGCAGCACTAGATGTCTTAGCAGCATCTTGTACAAATGTTGCAATATCACTACCTAATAATTTATTTACATCAGCAGCTGCAAATAACTCTGCTGCTAATATTATTTGACTCTTTGTAGCATCATTGTCAAGTCCTACTTGCAGAGTTAGAGCTTTTCCTGCACCATCCATTAATTTTATGCCATTGAATTCAGCATTTTTAGCAATTCTATCAATTTCACTAAGTCTTGCTGTCATTTCAGAAGCTATCGCTTTTAATGAACCAGAACCATAAGTTCCATTCGCAGCTTGTTCTGTTAAATCACGCACACGTTGTAAATGTTCTGTAATTAGAGAATAATTTTCCTCTGTAGTTTTTAACATATCTGCTCCCATAGAAGCATTTTCCGAAGCCACGTCAATAGAACCCAGCAAAGTTTTCCAATTAGCTGCAATAGAATATCCGGCAGCATTGTCTTTAGCATGATTAATTTTATAACCTGTAGACATTCTTTCTATAGCACTATTTAAGCCTGTTGTCGCAGCATTTAAATTTTTCTGCACAATCAACGATGACAAATTCGTATTAATTGTTAAACTCATCCCTAATCCTTCTTTACTATATTTAAATAAAACATATCCTTAAAATACTTTTTGTATACTCAAAATATCATTAACAATCATTAAATACAAGTTAATAACTATTATTTGTTACAATTCTTAATGGCTAATAACTTGTATTTGTAACCTGATGACTGTTAGATAATACCGAATGCAAAGTATATACTGTTATATTATGGATAAAAACGCAAATATAGCAAAACGCCTTGGCGCTAAAATTGCTTATACAAGAAAATCTAAAAGAATATCACAAATAAAGTTGGCCGAAATTGTAGATATGAATTTTAACTACATTGGTCAAATTGAACGCGGCGAAGCAAACGTAACGATTAATACAATTGCAAAGCTTGCTGATGCGCTAAATGTAAAAGTAGAAGACTTGTTTAATTTTACATTCTAAGATTTATTTTTATACTTATCCGCAGTTTCTTTTATGAAATAGAATAAATTCGTTAATACATCAAATATTTCATCAAAGTTCATATTTCTATTACTTACCAGCAAAATAGATTTGCCATCTTCGCAAGTTTTTGGTGCAACTGTAAACTTGATTTTTCTTGCTATGTCTTTGTCTAAACCTTGTTTAATTATGTTCCATTCATAAGGTGTAAACGGTGAATATACACGAATATCATCGCCTGCTTCTCTAATAATTGTTATTCCACATTCTGTCGCTATTAATCTTAATTTGATTAATTTAATCAGATTTTCTACTTCATCAGGAATTCTTGAGAAGCGATCTTTCCATTCTGATACAATATAATCAAGCTCAATTTCATTTTTAACATCAGAAAGTCGCTTGTATTCAATCATTTTTTGTTCACCCGAACCCACCCATTCATCAGGAATATAAGCCGTAATATTAATATCAACAATAGTTGGTTTGTTAGCTTTAATAGCTTCGCCTTTGAGTTCATTCACTGTTTCTTCAAGCAGTTGGCAATACGTATCAAAACCAACGTTAACCATATGTCCATGCTGTTTTGTACCTAAAATATTACCAACACCACGAATTTCAACGTCGCGCATAGCAATTCTGTATCCGCTTCCGAGCGTTGTGAATTCTTTTATTGCTTTTAACCTTTCGGATGCTTCGTGCGAAAGTTCTTTGCTTTTCTTGTAGAAACAATAACAATATGCTTGCTTATCGCTTCTTCCGACGCGTCCTCTAAGCTGATAAAGTTGTGCTAATCCAAGTTTATCAGCTTCATGAATAATCATTGTATTAGCGTTCGGAATATCTATACCGTTTTCAATAATTGTTGTACAAAGCAAAATATCGTAATCGTGGTTATCAAAACCGATAATCACATCTTCAAGTTGTTTCTCGCTCAATTGTCCATGTCCGATTGCGATGCGAGCATTTGGCACAAGCTTTTGAAGTTCAAGCTTAAATTCTTCAATCGTTTCAACTCTATTATAGAGATAAAATACTTGTCCATCTCTATCAAGTTCATTTACAATCGCGTTTTTAACGGTTTGTTCGTTGTATTCGCCCACAAAAGTTTTGATTGGTAAGCGGTTTTGAGGCGGAGTATTAATTACGGAAATATCTTTAATGCCTGATAACGACATATAAAGCGTCCTCGGAATCGGAGTTGCTGACATTGAAATAATATCAATATTTTCCCTAAATTCTTTTAATTTTTCTTTGTGTCTTACGCCAAAACGATGTTCTTCATCAATTACCAATAAGCCCAAGTCTTTAAATATAACCTTATCTTGTAATAAACTGTGAGTTGCAATAACCACATCACATTTTCCTGTCGCAAGATTTTTAAGTGTTTCGTGGCGCTCTTTTGGGCTTCTGAAACGGCAAAGAAGCTCTACATCAATTCCAAAAGGCTTAAAGCGTTCTGAAATAGTTTGAAAATGTTGTAGAGCAAGAACCGTCGTCGGAACAATTACCGCTACTTGCTTCAAGGAAGTAACAGCTTTAAACATCGCGCGCATAGCAACTTCTGTTTTACCAAAACCTACATCTCCGCAAACAAGTCTGTCCATTGGATTCGAGCTTTCCATGTCAGCTTTAATTTGATTAATAGATTTCAATTGGTCAGGAGTTTCGATGTATTCAAACGTGTCCTCCATCTCCAATTGTAAAGGTGAATCAGGCGCAAATTCAATTCCGGTTTTCATTTTACGTCTTGCGTATAACCTTAATAAATCATAAGCTATTGCTTCAACTTCCTTTTTAACCTTAGTTTTTGTATTTTCCCAATCACTTCCGCCCATACGTGAAAGTTTTGGTTTTATTTGACCTGAACCACGATAACGACAAAGCATATTAATTTGTTCTGCCGGAATATGCAATTTGTCTTTATTTGCGTATTCAATTGTCAAATAATCTTTTAGTTGACCGTCAAATTCCTGTTTTGTCAGTCCTTTATAAACACCTACACCATGAATAGAGTGGACAACATATTCACCTTCTTTGATATCATTAATATTTTCAATGTATTCGGCTTTTTCTTTATAATGGCGCTTACGATTTGACGGAATGTCTTTTTGACGTTTGTTAAAAAGCTCTCTATCAGTAAGTAAAAGGATTTTACCGTCTCTAAGCTCTGTACCTTGAGAAGTTATATTTCTAATATAATTAATATCAAAAATATCATATTCTGCCAAAACCTCTTTTACACGCTCTTGAAAATCAGTTGCAATAGTAATTTGATAACCTTTGTGTTCTTGAAGAAATTTTGCAACAGCTTGTATATCAGCATCAAAAATTTGAACATTTCTCGCGTCGATATCAATAACTTCGTTGTTTTCATCGGACAAAAAATTGTTTAAATAAATTTTTTGCATGCCGGCAGTTTTCTTAATAATTTCTTCCCACGTGAAATGATTTATTTCCTTTAATGCATAGATTTGATTAGTTTTTAATGCTTCATTGTAAGAATTTATAAAATTATCATCTATTTGTTGATACTTTGCCGAAACTTCCGCATATTCATCAAATACAATAATATAATCTTTGAAATAGTCCAAAATATTAACTAAATCAGAATTAAAATATGATTGATAAACATTTATACCTTCAAAATAACCTTCATTTTCAAATTGTTCTTTAAGCTCTTTTGGAAATTCATTTGGTGGATTATCAGGTAAAACAAATTTATAAAGCGGTCTAATATAAACGGGTTCAGTTATTTTTTTGATTGATTTTTGTGTTTCATTATTAAAAAATCTTATATCAACGATTTCATCACCCCAAAACTCAAGCCTGATAGGATTTTCTTCCAGCGAATAAATATCTGCAATATCTCCTCTAATACTAAACTCACCAATATCAGAAACCATTGTTGAACGCTTATAACCCAATTTAATCAGACGATTAAGTAAATCCGTTTGTGAAATGCTGTCACCAATTTTTAAAGAAAATGAATTTTCCTCAAAAAACTTTTCAGAAGGGAACTTTTCCAAAAGTGTTTTGACTGGCGTAAAAACAAGACTAGGCTTAGCTTCCAATGTATCAATTTGTTTTGCATAGTCATAAAGATTGCCAACTACAACTTCATAAGGTGAAACATTTTGGTAAGGCAATGTTTCTGCGCTTCGCTCAAATAATCGTTCCAAATCGGCAGAATATTTTAGTGCTGATTGCTCGGTTGAAGTCACAAAAAGAACTTTTTTGTCCGATAATTTGCAAATATAATCAAGCAAAAGCAGACGGCTAAAAGTTGTTAAGCCTGTCAAAGTAAAGCTTTTTTCTTTTCTTATATTTCTTATCAGATGGTCAAAAAATGATGCGTTTTCGAGTTTCATAATCTTATTTTGTCGTATTGAATTTTAAGCGTTTGATTTGAGCTTAGACAAACAAGATTTTAACGTAAATATGGGAGTTTTTCAATTTGGTAATACTTTATTTAGAGTTAATGGTGCCCCCAAAAAAGAAATACTTGACAATGTAGACATTATCTACTTCTTTAATGGAAAATTGAAAGTGGAAAATGGAAAATTGTTTTAAATAATTTTCCATTGTTCATTATCCATTTTCAATTTAGAAAAGTAATTTTGTTATTTATACAATTTGTCAAATGATAACTTATTTTATCTCTGTGTATTCTACATTTCCCCAGTATTCATCAAATACATCCAATGGAATTGCTACTGTTTTGCTTGTATTCCATGGATTTTTTAAATAAATATTTTTATCATCTATGTCACATACTGCATAAGCGTGAGCAGTTGCGATATCATTTTTATATTCAGCATCTTTTGGAATATCCTTAACTATTAAACCCCAGAGTTTACTACAAGGATTTATACCGCAAGTCATTATAATATTTTTATTTTTAAGTTGCTTTTTTATTTCTTGCGGCTCAGGTTTTTGTCCAAAACTTTTAGCTATTGTTTGCCATTTTTTATTTGTTCCTAGTAGTAAATCAAAGGCAGATGCAGGATTCCCACCATATATGCCTAAAATATTATAATGTTTTTCTGCCGCTAATTCTAAAATTCTTACATCCTTGTCACCTCTAGCAAAATCATCTGCAGAAAGTATTTCTAATGCACTTACGGTATAAGCTTTATCTGCACCTTTGAATTTAACGGTATATGTACCATCTTTGTTATCTTTAATAGTATCATCTAAAATAGCCTGTCCCTTTGGGGAACGTTGAATCGCAGAAATTGATGATAAAAACCAGCAATCCCCAACTTGTCCTTGATAAAAATTTTTATCGATTTTTGCGTTTCCCTTATCATATTGCCAATATGGTGAATTCGCACAGCAGTTATTCAAATACTTTATGACTCGAGATTTAACTTCATTGTCCAGCCCCCATTCTCCATTAATTGCATCTAATAAGGACTCTCCATAATTATTTTTATAGTTTTGGAGAACTGTTGTGATATTTTCATTATTTATCTGTTTGATATGTTGTTCAAAATTTTTACCGGTTGTAGGTAAACCGATTTTATTTTTAGCAGTTATATCATTATACAAGTTTTTACTTATAGGATCATGGCATTTCCAAGAATTAGATTTTTGATCATAATTTGAGATGTTAATAACTTTTCCATTCTTATCATAGTAAATTTTTTTTTCTGATGTATTTATGTGATAGCTTCCATCAGTATAACTTCTAAATTCCGCTATAAATTTATCAGTTTTTTTATCGTGTATTACAATCCTACAAAGACTTTTGTTATCATATGCTTTTTCATATTTATATTTGTTTTCTGGATACTTTTTCTTAAAATCATTTATCTGTTTTGTACCAATATTAGTTCTTGTTTTTGCAAAAGATTTTTTAATCGTATTATTAACAATATTAATAAATTTTATAATATCATCAGGTGACATTTTCAATTTAGATAAAACATTGTTTTGTTTTAGAATCTTCTTTATTTCGTCTGTAGTTATTTCTCTATTGTTATCTACGTCTGCATCAACAAGATTATTCCATATTGTTCTTATTTCATCAGCGTCGAGTTTTCCATTTTTATTTTTATCAAAAACAGATAACACTTTATTAAAAATTGCTTGAGTTTTCTCATCGTTTGATTTTAAAACCATTTTGCCGTTATAATTAACAAAATTATAGTCACCATCTTTGCCGTAATTAAAAGAATTTTGCATGATTACTCCTTAAAAAAGAATCCTATTTACATTAATTATTAACGGCATATTTTTTTTAAACTTTAGACGTTTTTGAAAAATCGAGCACTACTACTTCTACTACTTCTACTACTACTACCACTTTTCTTCCAATTGTAACAAATTTTTCATTTTCTTTACAATAGCATATATATTAAAATAATCGTTTATATTTCTTAACAATAACCCTAAGCAGCTAAGAATTTGTAAATTTATGTAACGTTTTTCTTAAAAATCCTAAAGTTTTATAATTTTACGCCGTAAATAGGATATATAGGATTAAACTCATGGATTTTTTAATTAAAAACATAAAAAACGAAATCGAGCTTTTATCATTAGAAGTTGGTCAAAAATGGAGTGATGTTAAAACTTCAAACAACCTAATAAAATCAATTTTTACAAAAGTTGATGACGGTGATGGTATTATTTCTGATGTAGAAGTTCAATCTGTTGTTGATGAAATGCAATTTATTGATGAATGTGAAGATAAAAACGGAATTGTTGATTATAATGAATTAAAAAAACATGAAAACTTGAAATCTGATACCTATTGGAAAATACAAAGAGAAAGAGCATTAACAAATCTGGTTACAAATAAAATTTTAAATAAAAATAGCATAGGTTTTGATTTATCAGATGAAAAGCTTATGAAATATATTGATGAAATTACTGATGAAGGTGAAATTGCTATTTTTGTAGAAAACCTTAGTTCTAATATCTTAGACAATTCTTCTTTTATAGGATTTCAAGGGTTAAATAATTACAGTAAATCTCGAATAGAATGTTATAAAAAAATACTTATTAAAATGGCAGAGTATTATAAAAAAGAATACAATATGCCAGTTGACGATATTCTTGCTAAAACAGATGAAATTACTAAAGATAAACCTCAGTCTATACAAGAAATCATTTCTCAACAAGATGCAATATGTTTGCAAATTGAAAATTTGGCAATGAAATCTAAAACATATTTCAAAGATAATGATGATTTAAGTCGCACATTTAAACAAGACCCTTTATCCGGTGCAACTGACATTTTTAGCAGTTCTAATAAATTCAGAAATAATATTGATGATATAATGAATGGCTTAATCAAGTATACTAAATCAAAAGGTATTAAAACTGATGATTTAGAAAAAATGTACACAGATTTAATTAATCAAAAAGGCAGTAATTTAAACAAAGATGATTACAAGTCGTTAGATACAATTGCATCTAAATTTTTACAAAGAATTAGTGCTAAAGAAGATACTAAAGCTGTTTATAACATTGCTCCTAACGAAAAAATAGATCAAACTTTTAAACAAGGACAAGCAGGTGATTGTTGGTTGTTAGCCGCAATTAACTCAATCGCAAGAAATCCTAAAGGATTAAAAGTTTTAAATGACTCTATAAAAATTGACCAACAGGGAAATGCTACCGTTACTCTTAAAGGTGTTAACAAAACATATAAATTTTCTAAAACAGATATTTCAAAAAATATTCAAATGAGCACGGGCGATTTGGATGTAAGACTCTTAGAAATGGCAGTAGATAGGTATCTGTACGAGGAAGGAACGGAAGAAAAAGATATAAATGGAAATGACGAATTTGTAGCTTATCAACTATTGATCGGAAAAGGAGGTGAAGATGATCCTAGCGCAACTATTACTTATGATGGAATAACGGATGAGGAAATTAATAAATTCAATAATCCAAATAGAATCGCATGTGTTAGCAATACTGGCAATGAGAGCGACACTAGAAGCTTTTCTGCTATAAATAAAATGAATCAAAAAGTTGAACTCATCAAAACACATGCTTATACAGTTGTACGTTCAAATGACAAATATATAACTATTATAAATCCTCATAACAGTAGTGAAGAGCTACAAGTCGATAGAAAAACTTTTAAAGAATTTTTTAACTGTTTGAATGCTTTTGACATTTAAATTAAGAAGCGTTGTAAACTTAACTATGATTTGGGCTTTCGTAATTAATACCTTTTTCTTTTAATGCTGCAATAAATCTTTCAGCACAAGCACTTTGAACTTCTGGTGGCACAACTCTCAAAATCTCAACCGTTTTTGAAATAATCGGGTCTTTATCGTACCAACGACTTCCATTTACAGGTTTTACCAAATCATAAAATCTGTCTAAAGCTTCTTTTGAAACTTTTTGCTCCAACTTATCCAAGAACACTACAGCGTGTTCTCTAAGTTCATCTTGATAATTTTTTAAAAGCTCTATAACTTCCAATAATTTTGGGTCATGGTCGTACCATCTTTTGTAAGCCGGACTCATTAAATTCTCCCATTTTGTATTTGAGAAGCTGTAATTTGATCTGTACCCGCTTCTGAATCATCATATCTGTAAATTCTACCGCCAAGATTTCTAATCTTGTATTCAAATTCTTCGTATCCTCTATCAATGTGATGCAATTTTTCAACAATAGTTTCACCTTGAGCCATTAAACCTGCAATAACTAAAGCTGCACCTGCCCTCAAATCACTTGCCGCAACCGTTGCACCTGTTAAGTGTTTTACACCTTTAACAATTGCATGATTTCTATCTTGATGAATATCAGCACCCATTCTTCTTAAATCAGGCACTTGCATAAATCTGTTTTCATACAAGCTTTCTGTGATAATTCCAACACCGTTTGAAGTGGTTAGCAAAGTCATTGCTATAGCCTGTAAATCTGTTGGGAAACCAGGGTATGGTTGAGTTACAAAATTGATAGACTGCAATCTGTTTTTACAACTAACTTCAATTGTAGTAGGTTCAACCAACTTAATACTTGCACCCATTTTGATTAACTTATCGTTAAAGAATGTTAAATGCGCAGGATAAACATTTCTAATTATAGCTTTACCTTTTGTCGCAACAACGGCAGCCATGAAAGTACCTGCTTCAATTCTATCAGGAATAGTTGTATACTCTGCTGAATGTAAGTTTTCAGCCTTAACTCCGTTAATCAAGATTTCAGAAGTGCCGGCACCTGTAACATCAGCACCAATTGTATTTAAGAAGTTTGCTAAATCAATAATTTCAGGTTCTTGAGCCGCATTTTGAATTCTTGTTGCACCTTCTGCTAAAACGGCCGCCAACATTAAATTTTCAGTTGCACCAACTGATGGAATATCCAAATAAATATCAGCACCGACTAATTTTGATGCTTTAGCATGAACGTAACCATTTTCGATTTTTATAGTTGCGCCCAATGCTTCCAAACCTTTAATGTGAAAATCAACTCTGCGTTCTCCGATTGCACAACCACCGGGAAGAGCAACAATAGCTTCTCTACAACGAGACATTAATGCGCCTAAAATAATAAATGACGCACGCATTTTGCTAACAAGTTCATACTTTGCAGTAATTGATGTTATATTTGAAGCATCTATTTCGACAGATTTCTCTTTTTTATCATAAATGTAGCTTGCTCCTAAGTCTGAAAGCACATTCAGCATAATCTCAACATCTGTAAGTTGAGGTACATTATAGATTTTTGTTTTGCCTTTAACAAGAATAGTCGCAGCTAAAAGTTTTAATACAGCGTTTTTTGCACCACCTATTGAAACTTCCCCTCTAAGCGTTTCACCACCTTGTATTTTGAATTTTTCTGCCAAAATTCCTCCAATCTATTATAATCATACAATTATTATAATCAAATGTAAAGATGTTATAAAGATGATTTTTTTAAAAATATTAAAAAAATAAGAAATCATCTAAAAGATTGATTGAAATATTATTTTAGAGCGATTATTCTAATCATGCGAGGTCTTTTGTGAATAAAAATCAATTAAAGAAACAAATCCATTTGAAGGAATTACAAATCAAAAAATTACATTTACACCAATCCTCTTCTGATGTGTGTAATCAACTCTACAATACATTAATATTAGAAAAAGCTATTCTAAAAAAAGAATTAGAAAATCTTGACAAAAATCCAATTATAGAAAAAGTTAAAAAAGTTTTTTCTAAAAAAGAAAAATTAATTTGCGACTATTTTAAAAGCTAACATCGCCTAATATTTTTGTAATGTTTTCATTTTTTCAAAATTTATGATATAATCATTTTAACTAGAGGGGGAATATGAGAACAATAAATTTCGAAGACAAAAAATCAATAAGAGGCGCATTTGGCGAAGAGTTAGCTAAATTAGGTGAAGAAAATAAAGATATCGTAGCGCTTGATGCAGATTTATCTGGTTCTACTCAAACTTCAATTTTCGCAAAAAAGTTTCCTGAAAGATTTTTTGATGTAGGAATTGCAGAACAAGATTTAATGACTACAGCTTTAGGTTTATCATTAGAAGGCAAGATTCCATTTGCTGCAACATTTGCAGTATTTGCAACAGGTCGCGCTTATGACCAAATAAGAAATTCTATTTGCTATCAAAAAGCTAATGTTAAAGTTATTGGCGCTCATGGTGGAATTACTGTTGGAGAAGACGGCGCAAGTCATCAAGCTTTAGAAGATGTCTCTCTTATGCGCGGTCTACCTAATATGACAGTAATTTGTCCGGGAGATTATGTTCAAACTCGCAAAGCTGTTGAATTCGCGTCAAAGCATAATGGCCCTGTTTACATAAGACTTTCAAGAATGAATGTTCCTTGTGTTTATTCAGAAGATGAAGAATTTGATATTAATAAAGCCGTAGTTCTAAAAGAAGGTAAAGACGTAAGTATTTTTGTAACAGGTGATTTATTGGCAGAAGTTCTTAAAGCAAATGAAATTCTTGAAAAAAATGGAATTGATGCAGAAATTGTTAATATACCGGTTATAAAACCTTTAGATTGTGGAACAATAATAAATAGTGTTAATAAAACAGGTTTAGCAGTTACTGTGGAAAATCATTCTATCTTGGGCAGTTTAGGTTCTGCTGTTTGCGAAACATTATCAGAAAAAGCACCTCATCAGGTGTTAAGAATAGGTATTAATGATACTTTTGGTCAAAGCGGTACTCCTAACGAATTATTAAAACATTATGGCTTAGACGCTGAAAGTATAGCAAAAAAGGTTATTGAGTTAAAGAAATGATACAATTAAGATCCGTTACTAAAAAATATAAAAATAATTATGCGCTAAAAAATATCAATCTTGATATTTTATCAGGTGAATTTGTATTTATAACAGGCGCTTCCGGAGCCGGCAAATCTACACTTATAAAAATGCTTTATAAGGAAGAAACTCCAACTACCGGTACGGTTTTAATAGGCGGTATTAATATTGCCAATTTACCTCCTGAAAAAGTGCCAAATTTAAGAAGATGCATGGGAATTGTATTCCAAGATTACAAATTGCTTCAAAACCAAAGTGTTTACGATAATATTGCTTATGTAATCAGAACTTTAGGTATAAGCTCTTCTGAAATCAGAAATCGTGTTACAGGTGCATTAAAGGTTGTAGGGCTTTTGGATAAAGCAAAAGCTAAACCTTCTGAACTTTCAGGCGGTGAACAACAACGTGTAAGTATTGCAAGAGCACTTGTTAATGGGCCTCCACTTTTAATAGCGGATGAACCAACCGGAAATTTAGACCCTAAAAACTCTTTGGAAATTATGCAAATTTTGGAACAAATTAACCAAAGAGGCATTACTGTAATTGTATCTACACACGATTATACGTTAGTAGATAGATTTAGAAAAAGAGTTTTAACTCTTGAAAAAGGCGAAATAATAAGAGATATTCAGGCAGGTACTTATGGACAATAGCAGACAAGAGTTAAAAAGACAGGTAAAAAAACACATACCAAAAGACTGGCTGTGCGAACTAAGAATAGCCTACAGAATTGTAATGGAAGCGGTTAATGATATAAAAAGAACAGGTATCATAAACCTAGTAATCATTACTACAATGGCTGCTATTTTAACAATTTTCGGCGTGCTATTCAGATTTACACTATCTCTTTCAACATTTGCAAATGAATTAGGTAATGTACTTGAAATATCCGTTTACTTAAAAAATGATGCGTCTCCTTCTATAGTAAAAGATAGAATTAAGGAAATAAGTCATGTTAAGTCTGTGACATTGAAAACTAAAGAAGAATCTTGGGCTAGCATGAAACAGGAATTAGGTTTGCATGATATAGCAAATCCGCTTCCTAATACATTAAGAGTTAAAGTTGATAAGCCGGATAACATAGCTGAAGTATTTTCTAATATCAAGCCTATTGCGGGGGTTGAGGATTTAGGTTACGCAAAAGAACTTGCTAAGAAGATGCAAATGCTTACAAACGTAGTTAATACATCAATGGTATTTGTTATCATAATTTCGGCAGCACTTACAATTACAATTATTAACAACACAATTCAACTTGTTATTCAATCAAGAAAAGATGAAATTGAAATTATGCGTTTAATGGGTGTAAGTAACTGGTATATCAAAACTCCACTCGTTATGCAGGGCGCATTTTATGGCTTTGTGTCATCTGTTATTGCAGTACTTCCACTAAACTGGATACAAGGTTTATTGATGAATGTGCATAAATTTTTCTTGATTCCGAATCCTGCTTATGCACAAAATATAGTTATTATAACATTATTAATAATTGGTACAGCTTTTGGTGCAAGTGGAAGCTTGTTATCAATCAAAAAACACTTGCAAGTATAAGGTGAATAATTATGGATAAGACTATCGAATTAGTAAATGGCGTAAAAGATATACATGCAATGCCTAGTGTAATCGTTAAGGCATTAAACATAATGAAAAAACCAACAGCCAGCATGAAAGAATTGGGCGATATTGTGATGTTCGACCAATCACTTACTATCAAAATTTTGGCTTTGGTTAACTCTGCTTATTACGGATTTTCGCAACAAATCAGTTCAATCAGTATTGCGCTATCATTATTAGGCATGGTAAAGGTTAAAAACATTATTGTAGCCGTAGCAATGAAACCAATGATGTCAAACCAAGGTGACAAAGAACTTTGGAAACATTCTATGCGTGTAGCTGCAGGTTGCGAATACTTAGCTAATTTGACAAAAGTAATGGACTCTGACGAAGCTTTTATTGCGGGGTTTGTTCACGATGTAGGTAAGATAGTTTTACACATGAGCAATGATAAAATATACACAAAAGTTACAAATGCAGTAAATGATGGTGCTGACATTCTTGATGCAGAACGTAAATATTTTGATAGCGACCACGTAAAAACAGGCTCTTTGCTTGCAAAAAGATGGCAGTTACCGATATTGTTAGCTAATATCATTTCATACCACCATGCGCCGTCTTTATCATCTATTCCGGTTCCTTGCAACTTGGTATGCTTAGTTGATAAATTGGTTCAAGATAACTTCAATCCAAGTTCTTTGGACAAAGACTTTATTAAAACATTAGGCATAGATTTTGAAGATATTGAAGATTTAAGAAATGTTATTTTGCAAAAAGCAGAACTTCTTATTTCAGAGCTTTCATAATTTTTTCGAGGTAAGATGCAAAGCCGAATAGTTTTAATATCTGATGATGCAGATTTTTTTGAGTATGTTTATCCAAAATTAAATTTGAGAAAAAGCGATGAGCTTTTTAAGTTTAAGTTTGATGAAGTGCCTGAAAAAATCCATCTTTTGTCAGCTTCTGTTTTGATTATAAATAGTGAAAATTCAGCTCAAAAAACGCTAGAGCTTTTACGTTTAGTCAGAGGTTTGCCTGCAATTATATTCGGATTTAACGAGAATGAAGAGTTGAGAATTAATGCTTGTAAACTTGGTGCATTAGGATTTTTAACTCCATTTACAAATGATGATGAATTTTGGGCACTTATTGTTACAGGTTTGAACATTGCTTCTCTACAAATGAAAACACTTCAATATAGAGAAATGCTGGTAAAAAACAATCTCATCCTAAAAAATAATGAAGTTTTTATAGATTATGCAACGATACTTGACGAAGAACTTGAAAAAATCAATATTACTTCAAGAAAAGCTGTTTTAGTTGCGATTTCTCCGAATGATAAATCAAAATTTTTATTGCAGTCAAATCAAATAGAGACAATCATTTTAAATCACGTAAGAAAAAACGATATTTTGATGAATTATGCGACAAACAAATATTTTCTTTTGCTTTTTGATACAGATATTGAAGCAGCAAAAAAACGCTGGGAAATTATTAGAGCAAGTATTCCGGAAAATATTTATGCAGGATTTGCAAACGCATTAGGAAAAGTCCGACAACAATTGATTAATGAAGTTTTAAACAGATTACATGAATCAATTAATTATACAAAAGATAATAATGAAACCAAGACAACAGAAGTTAAGAATTTTAAAACATACAGACAAGATTTTAATAAAAATCTGGAAAAAATTATAAGTCCTGTATTGTATATGACACAACAAAAATACAATGCTCAATTATTTGGCATGACAATTGAACAAACAACGGGCGATGGTTTTGGAAGTCTTAAAATACAAGGACGCAATGCAGCAGCAAGTTTTTCAATTACAACAGCAGGATTTTCTAAGATTAATATTGATATATCATACGAAACTTCAAAAAAGATTGCTCCGAGACGAATTTCGCTTGAGCCAAAAGAATTCGAAGCCGGATTGTTACAAGATTTATTAGAACATTTTATAGAAGAATTTAGAAAGGAGATTTGTGATGACAATTCTTAATATTGAAGATAGTTTAGTTTTAATCATTGATGTTCAAGAAAAACTTTTGAATGCGGTATTTAATAAAACATCTCTTGAAAAAAGAGCGGAAATTATAGCAGGAGCAGCCAAGATTTTAGGAATTCCCGTAATTGTAACGGAACAATATCCAAAAGGTTTGGGAGCGACTGTTGAAGGACTTAAGAATACATTAGCTGAAGATACTCAATATTTTGAAAAAACAGCGTTTTCGGCATTAGAAAATCAAGAAGTTTTAGATGCATTAAAAAAATCAGGTAAAAAACAAGTTGTTATTTTCGGTATAGAAACTCATATTTGCGTAAGCCAAACAACTAACGCGCTTATCAATGAAGGTTTTGAAGTTTCAGTTATTAGAGATGCTTGCGGAAGTCGTTCAGAATTAGAATATTCTGCAGGAATAAGCAGAATGAAAGATAATGGCGCGCACATTTTAACAACAGAAATTGCATTGTTTGAATGGTTAAAAAGCGCAAAACATCCAAACTTTAAAGAAGTACAAATGTTAATAAAATAATTACCGGGCGGTGCGATTTTAAATCGCACCGCTTATTACCCAGTTAGGTAATTTATAACACTATAGTATTAATGTAGTATTAATATGTAAAAATCCAAATAGAAGTGAAAATCCGACGATGAGTATTCTAAAAGATTTAATCATATTAAATATATTTGTAATATCATTAATAGTTCTTTTTCAAACCACAAACGACGTTGTGGGTTTAATTACTGTAATTATTACAGTTTCAATTTTTGTATTAAAACATGTTAAGTTGAATATGGTTTTAAAAAGCGAATTAAGTAATAAACTTAAATTTTTTGAAGCATTGTTAAATTCATCAACAGACGTTATATTGTATCAAGACACTAATTTAAATATCATTGCTTGTAACCAAATACTTTGTAACGTTCATAACAAAACAAGAGAAGAAATTTTAGGTAAAGATTTAAAATATTTATTTAAAGACAATCCTAAAAACTCTGAGATTTGTGCTCTTATGATTGAAAAACTTAAAGAAGTTTTAAGAACACAAAAAACCGTAAAACTCTTCGGAACAATATATGAGAATGAGCCTCATTATTATAACATTTTGATTTCGCCAACTTTTTCAGTAAGTAATAAAATGAATGGCACACTTCTTGTTGCAAGAAATGTTACAGCTGAATATAATGCAAGCAAGCGTGCTGTAGAGAAAGAAAGGCAGATGAAATGTATACTGGAAAATGTCCCGATTGATGCATTTATGAAAGATAAAAACGATAAATTTATTATCGGTAGCTCTTCTTTCGAAAAAATCTTAGATTTACAAAAAGATGAAAAAATGCGTCAACTTGTGCTTTCGGATATTTTTCAACAGGAATATTTGGATTTTGTAAAAAAAGAAGAAGCCGAAATCTACAAAAACAAAAAGCCAATTATTACAGAAAGATTGATTGCTTTCCCTAACAAAACATTCTGGGGTAGAGTTTGTAAGGCTCCTATACTAGACGATGACGGCAATGTAGAATACTTAGTTGTCATGTATGAAAATATTGAGGCTGAAAAAGAAATTGAGCGCCAAAAAGAATATTTTATGGAAACTCTGATTCATGATTTAAAAGTCCCTACAATTGCACAACTTCGCGGATTAGAACTTCTACAAAAAGGAACTTTTGGAATTATTAACAATGACCAAAAAGAAATCCTAAGCAACATTACTGATTCTTGCCAATATATTTTAACTATGATTTCAATGGTGCTTAATACATATAGATTTGAAAATAGCAAAAATTCACTGTATTATGAAAAATTTGACTTGGTTGATATCGTTATTCAAAGTTTTGAAGAAGTAGCTAAAACAGCTAAAGAAAAAGATATTTCATTTGTTTATCAAGCAGAAGAAGGAGATACAAATCTTGAAGCTGATAAAGAAGAAATGAAAAAAGTTGTTACAAATCTTCTTAACAATGCTGTTGTCTACTCAAATAGAGGCGAAAAAATTATTGTTCAAATAGAAAACGAAAATAATAGTTTAAAACTCTCTATCACAAGCAAAGGCATAAGTTTATCAAGTCGCGAATGCAGAAATCTGTTCGAACGTTCATCTGAAAACAACCCTAAATTTACAACAGTTGGACATGGTATCGGCTTATATTTATGTAAAAAAATTATAGACATGCATAACGGCAAAATTTTTGCTTCAACTGACGGCAACATGTTAAATACATTTTCATTTATAGTTCCACAATTCAGACCAAAAATCGTTCAAAAGAGCACTACACCGCTATATATATAAATTGCAAAAAATTCCTACTTGAAAAAATCTTAAAAAAACACTATTATAACTATATTATGGAACAATTTGTAATTACATTCGATGAGATTCGAGCTTTATTAGTAGAACAACAGTATGCTGAAAGTGATATAGAAGAATTAGAAAAAGCATTTGAGTTTGCAAAAAAACTTCACGCCGGTCAATACAGGGTTTCAGAAGAACCTTACATTATTCACCCAATGGAAGTTGTAAAAATTTTAATTGGCTTAAGAGCCGATAAACACACTCTTATGGCAGGTTTTTTACATGATATTCTGGAAGATACAGATACTAAGCCGGAAGAGATTAAAGAACTTTTTGGCGAAGATGTACTTAATCTTGTTCAAGGTGTAACAAAATTAGGTAAATTGCAGTTTAAATCAACAGAAGAACGTCAGGCAGAAAACTTTAGACGTATGTTTATAGCAATGGCAAGTGATGTTAGAATTATTTTACTGAAACTTGCTGACAGGTTGCATAATATGCGAACTCTGAACTATATGACGCCTGTTAAACAGCAACGAATTGCGCAAGAAACACTTGATATTTTTGCACCGCTTGCAAACCGTTTAGGGGTTGGTAAGATTAAAGCTGAGCTTGAAGATTTATCGCTAAAATATCTTCATCCTGATAAATATTATGAAATTGCTCAACTTGTTTCTCAAAAAAAAGCCGAACGCGAAATGACAGTTAAGCTTTTGATAGATAAGATTTCAAAAGATGTTAAAGCAAGCGGAATTAATGCGCAAATCACAGGGCGCGCGAAACACTATTATAGTATTTACAACAAAATGCGCCGTTTAAATGTAGCTTTCCACGATTTATACGACATTACAGCTGTTCGTGTAATTGTTGATACAGAAAAAGAATGTTACGAAGTTCTTGGGCTTATTCACTCGCAATTTAAACCAATTCCGGGGCGTTTCAAAGACTATATTGCGATGCCAAAAGGTAACATGTACCAGTCCTTGCACACATCCGTAATTGGGCCTCGTCAAAAACCTTTGGAAGTTCAAATCAGAACTTGGGAAATGCACGAAATCGCTGAATACGGTATTGCTGCGCACTGGCGCTACAAAGAAAAAGGTTCTAAAAAAGCCGATTCGGCTACTGATATCAAATTTTCTTGGATGAGAAAATTAGTAGAATACAATAAAGATACGACTAATGCGGAAGATTACGTAAACTCTGTAAAGTTGGATTTATTTTCTGACCAAGTTTTTGCATTCACTCCGGGAGGCGACGTAATTGACCTTCCACAAGGCGCAACACCTGTTGACTTTGCTTATCGTATTCACTCTGATGTCGGCCATAAAACAGTCGGCGCTTTAATTAACGGTCGTATTGCTCAACTTGATACAAAACTTAAAAATGGTGATATTATTGAAATCATGACTTCTAAAGTTGCAGCACCGCGTCTTGACTGGTTAAATTTCGTTGTAACAAAGCAAGCCGCATCAAGAATTCGTCAATGGTATAAGAAAAATAAACGTGAAGACCATATTGATATAGGTAAAGCTAATCTTGAGCACGAACTTACAAAAACAGTTTTTGATGAATACGTAAAAAACGGCGAATTTGATAAAGTTGCAAAACAAATGAACTACGTAAGCGCAGACGATTTGTTTGCAGCTTTGGGTTATGGTGAAACAACGGTTAATAAGATTGTCAATCGTTTAAGAAAGCCTCAAAAACAGGAAACAACAGTTCAACACAAACCAAGAAAAGCTTCTGAAAAAGATATTATTGGTTTGGAAGGTCTTTTATATTCGTTTGCAAGATGTTGTTCACCAATTCCGGGAGAACCAATTGTCGGAGTTGTAACTCGTTCAAAAGGCGTTACAGTCCATCGTTTAGATTGCAAAACATTAGAAAACATTCCTGTAGAAAGACTTTTGGATATCCATTGGTCAGGAAATAATGTTAATAAAACTTATAGCACTACTATCAGAATTGAAACTGCTGAAAAAATGGGCTTGCTAAAAGACGTTATCGGAATTGTTTCGGATAACAATACTAATATCACTTCCGCTAATGTTAAGTCTAAAGGCAAAGTCGGAATTATTGAACTCGGAATTGAATTAGATAATATTGATACTTTAAGAAAAGTTATGACTGCAATTCAATCAATGCCTGATGTTTATAGCGTAAAACGTATCCAGACATCTTATAGCGCATCACCGCAATTGTTCACAAAGAAAACCGTCAAAAAAGTCAAAAAGAAACCTGCTAAGTAATTTTATTATCCAAACACTATTATTGGAATGTCGTTACGCTCTGCGTAGCGTCTCAGGTATGATGAGACATTTTCAGGACTTTTGTTATAGCAGAAAATCCCCTGTATTTGCGGGTTTGTTACCAAAATCTCGTTATAATTTCTGCCGTAAGTTCTTTTAGAAACTTCCATGTCCTTAAATATTTCTCTATATGCCTTGGCGACTTGTGGGTAAAGTTTTTCCAGTTTCTCAAATGGCATGTCTTCAATTTTTCTGAACAGAATAATGTATTCTCTATCAGACAAATGCAATTTTTGTTTTAATTTATCGGAAATGTAATCGCGCATAGAATTATCTTGGAACAAATACGTAGTATACAAATCTTTAGTAGATTTTTTGTAACCTGAACCAAAATCTCGCCAATATGCAACATGCGTATTCATTGCCGGCACATCAAGCACAAAGCCTTCCTGCCTGAAAGCTTTATAATTACCTTTTGAATAAATAACATAAGATGAACTCAAAAGCGCGTTGGAATCAATTGCACCAAGTGCTTGAAACATTGATGACGCGTCTTTGCTATCAAGTCCATGTACAAGAACGTTAAAATCGTTTATATCTTTGCAAGTCTTGAATCCGACGTTAGCTAAATCTTGACAACCTCTCAAATCCAAAATCGTATTTCTAATTCCGTTCGCTTTTATAACTGAAACATGCGATGATTTTGTATTCAACTCACTTGCTTTTGGAACTTGCGTTTGAGGAAGATTTATTGCAGAAGCTTGTAAATTAAACAAGTATTTCTGAACTTCTTTATATGCACCATCAAGCTTATGTGCGTGCTTCAAATAAAATCTGTCATTCTTTTGCACACCTTTTAAATCCGCTTGAGTTAATATAGCAGAAAGTTTGAACGCGTCTCCTTCTCTTAGATGGAACGCAATCCTCTTAGAGTTGTTGTCTGTAAAATCGTATCTTGCAAGCCAATCGTGATTTTTTATTATGTGATAAATCTTTAATTTATCTTTTTCGCTCATATCAAGCTTATCTAACAAATAGTAAACGTCAAAAGCGCTGTTACGTGGATGTTCAAAATCAGGCTGACCTTCAGTTTTTGTTAAGTCGTGCAAAAGTGCTGCAATTTGAATATGCTTTTTAGATTCATCCGAAAGCTTTGCGTAATTGGGATTGTTGAATACACTTTGAAGAACTTTTAGCAAGTGAACATCAAGCGTAAAATCGTGCGTTCCGTGTTGAGTGCGTCCGATTGTTGTCAAAAATTCCGGAAATGCTTGCATAACTTCATTCAAGTTTTTTGAAATATTCGGATGATTTTGCATTGAAATCGGATTATTTTGAGTAAATTTAATTACATAAGGATTGATTTTATTAATCAATTTTCTTACATCATTGTCTTTAACCTCTGCCAATCTGCCATCCGGTTTATCTGCGCTCGGATAGCCTGTTAGTTCAATATTGCCGTCATTGTTTCTAAGTTCAAAACCGAAATAATCCAACGCCTTATTTCTATCGCTATAGTGCTCATCTTTAACCAAATTCCACACATCATGCTTGAAATCCGCAAGCGGATAAGCTAAATTCAGAACAGGAGTTTCGTTATTAAAATCAAGATGTACAAAACCTTGCTTAGGATCTGCTAAATTATTCATAGCGTTGTAAAAATTTTGAACAGTTGCTTTAGGCAATTTTTCCGTATGAATACCGATTGAGTGCGACAATCTACCCATCGTTGAACAATATTCAGAATCGTTTGAAGGTATAATGCTTGAATGAAGCATTTTATCAAAATAAGGCGATTGAATTTCATTTTGGTATTCTTTTAATGCTTGCATTAATGTACGTTTTTGACGCAAATTCAATTGACTGAGAGAAGTTACGTATTCATATTTATATAGTTTTCTATAAGCAGGAATAATATCTGCGAAATGTGATATATTTTCACCATTTCCTGCTAAAGTACTCAAACGCTTCAATACTTGCATATCGACAACATCATTTTTGTCTTTGGATAGTTCAAAAATTACTCCGATATTTCTAACATCCTTGATATTACCTGATTTTAATATTTCACTTACAATTTTAACATTTTTATCATTTACTTCTTTATCGCTATTCAGTACAAATTTTATTAGAGTTGATAATTCAATATTTGCACTTATTTTATGAAATACAAGTGCCGTTTGCATTGTTTTATCGTTCAAATAGCCGGTTTTATCTCTGCAAGTCGCTAAAAGTTTCGGCAATTCTTCTTGATTAAAATCCCCATCTTTTGTCAACTGTTTCATGAAATTAAAGCCCCTCTTAGACGATTGTCCGTCCGGATTTTGAAGTGCAGTTGCAATTTTCATTATATTAGTTTTTACGCCGCATTTTTTTATGTCAGCAAAGATTTGAGTTTTGCTTATATCTAAATTTCCGTTAGAATCCAGACATTTCCATAAAAAATCGACCATATCTTCTTTTTCAGTGTTTGAAATCATATCTAAAGCTTTTAAAGCCTTATCCAAATTGTCTTTTTGTAATTTGTCTTGAACTTTGCAGAGTTTGAGCAAATTTGGAAGTTCTGTGCTAAGTTTGTGATTTCGTATTAAATCAACAAGAATATCCATGAATTCTGGGATTATATTTCCGTCTTTGTCTTTAATAACATTAACAACATCTTTAAAGACATGTGTTTTATCAGACGAACATTGTGCATAAAAAGCTCGCTTGGCGATTATCAATGGACTCCCGTATTTTGATTGGATTTTTCCTTGTTTGTTTTTTAGCAATTCAAATATTTCGGTATAATCTTTGAAATCTGTCGGAAGAGAATTTTCTGTTATAGAATCTGCTATATATCTGGCTTTATCAGTATCAATCGTTCCATTTTTCTTTTTGATTAAGCTTAAATACTCGCCAATATGTAGCGAACTCTTTGTTTTTTCGTAAACAGTACCAATTAATCTAAGAGCTTCATTATTTATATTCCCGGCTGCATCTTTTGTATCATAAATCCAATAAAAGATTTTATCATTATTGGCATAAGGTAAAATTGCTTTATAATTATTGTAAGAAACGGCTCGATAGCCTCCGCATTTCTTATCAATTTGAGAATTAGCAACAACTTCACATAAAGTTTTTGCATCATATTTTTCTAAATCTTTATCGACTGATTTTAAAATCTTTTCAGAGTCATCGCCCTGACAGTAATTCATAAGTACCCTTAAACTAAGGGAAGCACTGTAACCATTATAGTGCTTACACAGAATATCTCTTTGTAATTGTGTATAATAATTATTACACAATTCATACATAAAACTTTTAAATTGGGAAACTGAATCAGTCGAATTATTCGGATCATACATTCTTTTGAAGATTTTAGCTGCGCCTTGAGGTGAATTTCCTTCTTTATCTTTAGATTTAATTATCACATTAAGCATATTTTTAGAAGAGTCTGTTTTGTAGTTTTCTAAAACAGCATCCAAAAGATTTAAATTTTCCGTTGTATGCTCTTCATAGATATTTTTTGAGCCTTTAAGCATAGTCGACATGAAATCTAAGCCGAATTTGGTATAGGCATTCGGTTTTGGTGAAGAGAAATCAAAGAATTTTGCCAGACCTGTTTTTTGTTCCGGTATGTATTTTTTTAGAATATCTATAGCTTGTTTGCAAATATTATTATCAGAATTTAAACAAGCATTATAAACTTCTTTAATCGATTCAGCAGGTTTGCCGAGTAAATTCTTATTAAGCCATTCTAATGATTCTTTATTAATTTGTGCAGCACTTGATAATGCAACAGTCGTTTCTACCGGTTTTGCTGATTTTGTGAGAAATTTTGGGATTGAAAGTCCTTCAAAACTGACGTTTTTGTTGTTATTTATTTGCTTGTTTGGTTGTATATTGGGTTGATATTTTATTTCACTAACCTTCATCGCTATTTATTTTCCTTGTCAAGTTTTTCATATTTATTTTGTTCTTCGTCACTTATTCTTTGTGTAAGTTTTTGTATTAAGCTAAATTCCGGATTAATTTTATTGTTAATGATGTAGCGATTAATAGTTCCTGCAAACAGCATTGTAGACAAAAATAGTATTGCCAAAAAATGTTTTTTAAGCCCGATTTAGTATTTATTCCAAAACATGTAAAAATAAAATTTGCTAGTTTTAAAGATTTCTTAGCCTTCTTCTCTCAATAACAAAATTGCAGTATTTAATTCTTCTAACAAATACTGTAATTGTTGGTTAATGTTTTCCGGATTGTAAATAGATCCACTTGCTGAGTATGCCAAATAGCGTTGATAAGTTACGGCTTCTTTTCTTAATTGAGAAATTGATTTCACATACCGATTAACTTCCTGTAACTTTCTAAAAGATTCGTAATAGCTTTCCGGTTTGCCATCGTATTTTACAGCCAAATTGTCAATATTCAAAGTAAGCAGATTCGCTTTTGTAATAAATAGTTGTAGACTCTCATTATCTTCAATACAATCTACAAGCTTTTCCAACATAGGTATAACTTCATTTGCATCTACTACAAATTGAGAAGTTTTGTCTTTTTTCTGAATAATATTGATAAACGCAGGATTATCTTTTGGTACAGGTTTTAATTCTGCAGGGTCATCAAAACCTTCTTGCGCTTCAAAAACTGGTGTTGTAACTTTTGTTTTTGAACGTTCAATTTTTTCTCCAATGTCGGGTAAATTGCCTGCATAACCTTTACCTTGCAACTCCTGTTCTAATGCTTTGTTTTTTTTGTTCCAAAAAGCAGCACTTGAAGGTAATGTGATGCTCAATAATATTAAACAAATTAAAAATTTTTTCATAATTATATTATATTGATTTTTATTCAAAAGGCAAAGCTTTCTAACTGATTAAGCCTTGAATATCATCTACAAATTCTTGAATATCTGTAACAACACTTCTAGAGTACTTGTTGTAAAAATTTGATGCTTGCTTTTTTGCAAAATCGAATAATTCAGAGCGATTTTCAGAACCTTCTGCACTATTACTTAAAAGTGAAGTAAAAAATGTAACAGCTTCGGAAGTTGTTACATCACCATCGCCATTTAAATCCAGCATGTTTTTCTTTTCAACAGGATTAACATCTTGACCAGTTGCTTCCATTTGATCTTGAACTTTTTCAGAAAAATCTATATTCTCAATTTGCATGCCAGCCGGCATGCCAAGTGAGGCAAAAATATTATTATTTTCTTCTTTAGGTTTAACTTCCATTTGCTTTTCCAATAAATCTGAAAAAGTCGTATCATTCAAATCATAATTAGGATTAACGCCTAAACCGTTAAGTCCTCCTGATGATATTCCACCTATAAAATTAGAAACTAAACTCATAATTTAATTATATAAATGTTTTTACAGTTTGTAACTACTGCATATGATTGAAAATAAATGCACACCTCTATGATGCAAAAATCTTTAATTTTTGATTATTAATAACAAACTCTTGATTTTTTATTAATTAATTGATAGACTAAAGAAAGGTTGATAATATATCAATTCTTAAAAGCCTGTGGCACTCTGCCGAACAAAAGTTGACTAAATGTCAAGTTTTGTGAGAGGTAGGTAGCGACGCTAGCGCAAGACACAGGCTAAACAAAATAAAACTGAATAATTAAGACGCCATGCTCTTGGGCCTGTGGCGCAGCGGTAGCGCAGAGGACTCATAATCCTTTGGTCGTGGGTTCGAATCCCTCCGGGCCCAAATTTTATAAAAGCCGGTCATAGACCGGCTTTTTAAATATTCAAAATTCTTAAACATTGCTTAAATTTCTGAACTAACTATAACATCTACATTAATGTTTTTGTTTTATCATCCAGTTATTTCTTGTATTTTTTTATACAAATCAATTACATCTTTTGATTGATTCTTAGGAATTACAATTTTTATTTTTGCATTCAAATCACCGTAACCACTTGTTTTTGGCAATCCCATTTGCTTTAATCTTAAAGACTGACCGCTTGAAACACCAGCGGGTATTTTAATATTTAGTTTTCCATGTAATGTTTCAATGTCTTTGTTACATCCTAAAACAGCATCCGGTGGAGTTATCTCAACTTCTTTAATCAAATTTTCTCCATCAAATTCATATTCTGCATCTTTAAAATGTATTATTAGATATAAATCACCTTTTCTGCCATATTCATCAGTTTTACCTTCGCCTTTTAGACGAACTTTCTTTCCTTCGGTTACTCCTTTTGGTAATTTTACTTTTACTGTTTTAGGAGTTGAAATAATACCTGTTCCGCCACAATGAGAGCAATATCCACCATGACAATACGGACATTTTTCCATATCTGTAAAAGTTACAGATATAGGTTTTCCGTCAAAAATTTCTCTAGCAGTAACATTTAGATTTTTTGTTATATCTAAATCTTCAGATTTAGGTTGCTGTGCGCTTCTTCTGGCATGTGTTTGCGCTCCACCTCTTGCAGCTTGAGAAAAATCAAAACCTCCGAAATTAGCACCCTGTCCGCCAGCCATACCTCCCATCATGTCTCCAAACAATGATCCAAAGAAGTCGGAGAATCCACTTCCGCCAAAATCGAAACTTTGAGCGCCACCTTGATTAAAATTAAAACTAAAGTTTTCAAACCCAGGAGGTGGAGTATAATCAGCACCACCTTGCCAGTTTGAGCCCAAGCTATCATATCTTTGACGTTTAGCTTTATCTGACAAAACTTCGTATGCTTCATTTATATCTTTAAATTTTTCTTCAGCTTCTTTTGTTTTATTTACATCCGGATGATATTTACGTGCAAGCTTTCTGTATGCAGATTTGATTGCTGCCGCGTCAGCATCACGACTTACACCCAATATTTCATAATAATCTTTGTATTTCATAATAAGTCCCTTTTATTCTATACCTAAATATTAATACAAAAAATTCAAAAACCGAAAATTTTTAATATTTTTTTAACGAAAAATTTTTCTAATCTGAATAATTAATTTTTTGTTTATTTTTTAAAGTTTTTTTGAAAATAATGGTTTAATAAGAGTAAGGTCAATAGGTGAATAAGTGAATAAGGCAATAAGTTCATTATAATATTCACCAAAGTTGAACGCGATAACGGATAAAAAAATTAAAACGAACCTATTCACTCATTCACCTATTCACTTATTGACTTTCAAATAAAATTAATCAAAAAAAGGAGATATACATTATGGCAAAAACAATTGGTATTGACTTAGGTACAACAAACTCAGTTGTAGCAGTTATGGAAGGTGGTAAACCTAC
>CAKVND010000003.1 GCA_934777245.1 uncultured Candidatus Melainabacteria bacterium
GGGTGGTTACAAATTTGTTTAAGCGCAGTAATAAGTTTGAAGATATTTCCGCGTCTGTTAACACCTGTAAATCCGCTGATTTTTTCCATCATTTCGTTAAGCGTTTTTTCGTATAAAATAGCTTGAGATTTAGCCAAATAGCAGTAATCGTTCATTACCATCTTATCAGGTAAATCCGAAATTACGTGTTTATCGGTTTTTAAACGTCTTAAAACAAAAGGTGAAACAGAAAGTTTAAGTTTTGACGCCCTTGTTTTTTCTTTAAACCTTTCAATAGGCACGGCATAACTCTTTTGGAATTCCTTTAAAGAGCCTAAATAACCTTTGTTGATGAAGTCGAAAATGCTCCAAAGTTCTGTTAGACGGTTTTCCACCGGAGTACCTGTCATTGCAATCTTGATATCTGATTTTAGTGATTTAATCGCCAAAGTTTGCGCCGTATCAGGGTTTTTAATATTTTGAGCTTCATCTACAACAATCATGCCCCAAGAATTTTTCTTCATTTCTTCAACGTCTATTCTCATGATTGCATAAGTCGTAAGAATTACATCGCATTTTAAATCAAGTTTTCTATCCATGCCATGATAAGTCGCAGTTTTTAGAGAAGGCGCAAACAATTGCAATTCTTTCATCCAGTTACCCATCAAAGTAGTCGGACAAATTACCAGCACAGGATTTTTGATTTTCTTTTCTTCTTTTAGTTTAAGAATTAAACTTATAACCTGAATGGTTTTACCTAACCCCATATCATCTGCCATACAGCATCCGAAACCTTTTGAAACATTTGTCCAAAGCCATTTAAGACCGGTCATTTGGTATGCTCTTAAATCGCCCTTCAAACCTTCAGGCTGTGTAACTTCAACAGGCTTTGCAAAATCCTTGATAACGTTTGCATAAGCTTCATCATAATTGAAGTCATAATTTTGAAGTTGACCTGACATAGAAGCGTGTATAAGTTCAAGTCTTGTCATCTTCTTATGATTAGCATTTTGGATTTGTTCAACAAGCTTCAAGCCTTCTGCTTTATCAACCAAAATGTATTTGCCATTGTATTGAATTAGGCCGTTGCTTTCGTTTACAAGTTTGTTAAACTCTTCCAATGAAATCTTTTCATCACCTAATGAAATTTCGTAAGTGAAGTCTAAAATATCATCAAGAGAAATTGCACTGCTTGAAACAGTGTTAAAGATATTCATTAAATCGTCTGAACGAGAAGCTTTAACTTTCGCGTTAATTGACGCTCTTGGAATAATAATATTTGTTAACTCTTCCGGTAAAATTACGTCAATTTGTGCTTTTTGTAAGTAATAAGCCGTTTGAGCAATAATTTTATAAACTTCATTCAAGTTCAAAGTCAGAGCAAGTTTGTCTTCATCTTCAAAAAGAGTTTCAAGTTCCGGCATGTATCTAACTGCATAATTAAGTTGTTTTTCTATAATTTTAGATATATCAGCCGTATCTAAGCCCCAAATTTCATCCTCGTGATAAAGTTCATCAAGAAGGATTGTCTCATCAGTTTTTCTGTTTTTGATATGAATTTTTAATTCAAACTGATCATCACTAACTTTATTAACCTTGAAGAATGGGATTAAATCATATTTGCCTAAATACAATTCGTCGAACCATTGCGCAAAGTTTTCGGCAAGGTCTTTACCCTTCATTAAGCATCTTTGTTCTAAATCCTTAATCATGTAATGACCGGATTTGATGTCTTTGAAGCGGTAAGCCTTAATTCCTAAGAATTTATAAACAAGGTAGTTCAAATATTCTCTGACAAATCTTTCTACAAAATCTTTTGGCTTATCACCTTTAATAAATAAGTTCTCAGGTAGATTGTTTTCAAGCTCGTTAATAATTTTTGCAGATTCTTTATTAGAAATAATCGGCTCATAAACAATTCTGAAAGAACCGCCAGATGCGCCTTCTTTTCTGTGTACAGTCGGAATAAAGTACAATTTTTCAATAAGCTTCATAACAAAGTGTGTAAGCTTGTTAAAATATGCAAAAGTTTGAGTTAATGAAGAGAAATCAACAACTTCACCAAATCCGCCGAAATAGTCTAGAACTAAATCTAACGGCATAATATATCCGATTTGACCGTTGACTTCTTTAGAAGTAAATCTAAACATAGAACCTTTAGATTTTAGATAAAATTGAAAATTGTTTGTAGGCGTTACAAAGAATGACAATTTAGGATTATTCACCGTTCCATCGTTTATAAGTAAGAAATCAGTATTTCTTACAGGTGAATTCGGAGAGAGAAAAATCCCCTCAAACTCATCCTCTACAAGCTGATAAATCAAACTTAACGTGTAACGGAAATCTTTGTTCTTGAAGCCGTTTGGGTTTTCACTCAAATTGTAAAAAAATTCGTCTACATTATTTTTCTTTAGTGATAAATCTATATTTAATGGTTTAACGTTGTTTTCGGTCATTATTTATATTCTCTTATTATATTTTTTTGATGCGGTGGGAACCGCTTACGCTTTTCCCACCCTACGGTTTTTTATTTGATTTGTAGAAAAGTAGGGTGCGCATACCTGCGCACCACAAACTTTTATTTAATCAAACTATCGCAATCCATTTCTGCAGGTTTTTCAATGCCCATTAACTGCAATACAGTTGGCGCAACATTACATAAAGCTCCGTCATTTTTAAGTTCAAGACCTTCAGGTCCGTTGATAACTACGAATGGAACTTCATTTGTTGTGTGTGCTGTGTGTGGTTTGCCTGTTTTGTCGTTGAACATTACTTCAGCATTACCATGGTCAGCTGTAAGTAACATAACAACGCCGTTTTCTTTACATTTTTGAGCAATTTTACCAACACATTCATCAACTACTTTACAAGCCTTTTCAGCAGCTTCAAGTACACCTGTGTGACCAACCATATCAGGGTTTGCGAAGTTTACTAATACAAAACCGTATTCAGGATTTGCAACTGCTTCTAGTACGTTTTCACAAACTTCAGGTGCGCTCATTTCAGGTTGCATGTCATAAGTTGCAACTTTAGGAGAAGCTACAAGTTTTCTTGTTTCGTGAGGTTGAGGCTCATCAATACCACCATTGAAGAAGAATGTTACGTGAGCATATTTTTCAGTTTCTGCTGTTCTGAATTGGTGAACACCATTTGCTTCCAAAACATCACCCAAAATGTTTACAAGCTTAGTTTTAGGGAATGCAACCGGGAAAGTGAATGTTGCTTCGTAACTTGTCATTGTGCAATAGTAAATATTGTTTAAAACTTTCTTTCTATCAAAACCGTCAAAATCTTTAAAGTTAACCGCTTTGGTTATTTCTCTTGCTCTGTCAGGTCTGTAGTTGAAGAAAATAATAGCATCATTATCTTGAATTCTGCTTGCGTTTACTTCTGCTTCAGTACCAATTGCTGTAGGAAGAACAAATTCATCTGTTACGCCTTCTTCGTAAGATTTTTTAACAGCTTCGCAAGCAGTCGCTGCGTGGTTGCCTTCACCTAATAACAAGCAGTTATAACCTTTTTCTACTCTATCCCAACGGTTATCTCTATCCATAATGTAGTATCTGCCGATAACTGTTGCAACTTTTGGTAAGTTGTATTTCTTTAATTCATCTTCAACAGTTTGCAAGTATGTGCAAGCACTTGATGGTGGCGTATCACGACCATCTAAGAATGCGTGTACATAAACTTTTGTAAGACCTTCATCTGCTGCAAGTTTAATTAAAGCTAAAACGTGGTCAAGTGATGAGTGAACACCGCCTGTTGAAACCAAACCGTAGATGTGAAGTGAAGAATTGTTCTTTTTAGCATGGTTAATTGCTTCCAAGAATTTTTCGTTCTTGAAGAATGAACCGTCTTTGATTGCTCTGTTGATTTTTGACAAATCTTGGTAAACAACTCTACCTGCACCCAAGTTCAAGTGTCCAACTTCACTGTTACCCATTTGACCTTCAGGAAGTCCAACGTATTCGCCGTCAGCGTGGATTTTAATTGAAGGGTAGTCTTTTATAAGTTCAGGAACATTTACAGGATGTGAAAGCTTTGTTGCATCATATTTTTCTGCACCTGTTGAAATTCCCCAACCGTCCATAATACATAATAAAACTCTATTTTTCATATCAAAATTTCTCCTCTATAAAGTCTTTTTAACCATATAAGTGTATGACAAAAAGGGGTAAAAGTAAATGGGGAAATTGAGAAAGGAAATTAAAAAATTAGAAAATTCTAAAAAATCTATAATTTAAAATAGTATAACAACTGATAATTCAAATAAAGTATGTTACAATAAATGTAGAATAGTTGAAAGAGGTGTTTTATGTATGAATTTCCCTTTGAGTTAGATGATTTCCAGAAAGATGCTTGCAAATGCATTTCAGAGGGAAAAAGTGTAGTTGTTTGCGCGCCAACAGGCGCTGGCAAAACTGTTATCGCTCAACACGCGATTCATTGCGCTTTAGAAAAAGGATTCAAAGTTTTTTATACGACACCTCTAAAAGCACTATCTAACCAAAAATACAATGATTTTTCAGAAAAATACGGTGCTGATAAAGTCGGACTTTTAACGGGTGATTCTTCTATAAATCGTGGCGCACAGATTGTTGTTATGACTACAGAAGTTTTCAGAAATATGCTTTACGGCACGAATTTCGGCTCTGTTACGGACAACCTTAAAGATGTACGTTATGTAATTCTGGATGAAGTTCACTATATGAATGATGAACAGCGCGGAACTGTTTGGGAAGAAAGTATTATTTATTGTCCGACAAATGTTCAAATTATTGCGCTTTCTGCAACAGTTGCAAACGCTGATAAATTAACTGATTGGATTAATACCGTTCATTCAAAAACCGAATTAATCAATACAGATTTCAGACCGGTGCCTTTGAGATTTTATTATTTTGACTCATCGCAGCCTAATAACTTATTACCATTGCTTACACCAAGTGGAGCTTTGAATAAAAAAATCAAACCTGAAAAGAAAGAATTTAAACGCGGCAAGGCTGTTCAAAAAAGAAATATAGTTAAAGACGTTGTAAGAAATTTACAAGAAAAAGATATGTTGCCTGCAATTTATTTTACATTTTCTCGTAAAAGATGTGATGAACAAATGGAAAATTGTGCATCACTTTGCCTTGTAACACCTCAAGAACAGGCAGAAATCAGACAAATTATAGATGATTATATAGCAGAAAATCCATATCTTTATAAAAATAAGCATATAGAATATTTATTGCAAGGTGTAGCTTCACATCATGCCGGATTACTTCCGGGGTGGAAAATGTTAGTTGAAAAACTTTTCCAAAAGGGCTTGATTAAGGTTGTATTTGCGACTGAAACATTAGCTGCAGGTATCAACATGCCGGCGCGCTCAACTGTAATCAGTTCAATTAGCAAGCGTACTGACAGCGGACACAGAATTCTTACACCAAGCGAATTTTTGCAGATGTCAGGGCGTGCAGGACGACGCGGAATGGACGAAATAGGCTATGTTACAATTGTTGGCTCACCGTTCCAAACGCCGGAAGAAGTTGCAGAACTTGTTTTGAGCGATGCTAATCCGCTTGAAAGTAAATTCTCACCAAGCTATTCTATGGTTTTGAATTTGCTTCAAAGATTTACTTTAGAAGAAGCAAAAGAGCTTGTACTTAAGAGTTTTGGATATTTTTCATCAAATTCCAGAATTGAACCTTTGATTTTATTACACGATGAAATTAACGAAAAAATTAATGAATGTAATGCATTTGTTTGTTGCCATAAGCGTACAAATGAGGATTTATTAGAGTATAACAAAATCCGCGATATTTATGTTCAGAATAGACGCGTATTCAAAACTATTCAAAAACAAGAAAAGAAAAAAAACAGACCTCTGACAGAAGAAGCTCAAGAATTTGGACGTCAAAACAAAATTATGCTTGAAAAAATGCATTCTTATCAATGTGATACTTGTAAATTGTTCAAAAAGCACATGAAAACAATTGATTTATTGAATAGATATGTTTCAAAGCAAAAAAACTTGGACAAAGAAATTGAAAAACAAAAAGATATTTTTTGGAATAAATTCTTATCTCATAGAGCTGTTTTAATTGATTACGGTTATATTGTAGACAATTATCCGACTGAACGCGGAGTTACTATCTCACAATTACGTTCAGAAAACGAATTATTCTTGGCGCAAATTATTTTCTCAGGTGTTTTAGATAATTTAACTCCTGCAGAACTCGCAAGTGTTGTTTGCGCAATTACAACAGAAGATATGAGAGCGGATTTATATTCACAACTTCCACTTTCTCCAACTGTTAGAAAACGTTTGAATAAGATTAAAGATATCCGTCGAGATTTAGAAAAGAAACAAAAACATCATGATGTGGAAGATCCTATGTATATTAACGGATATTATTCACCATTAATTGAAATGTGGGTAAACGGTTCTGAATGGGATGATATTATTGATCAGGTTGATATGGGCGAAGGCGATATTGTAAGATGCTTCAAACGCGTAATTGATGTTTTAAGACAATTCTGTACAATTTCTAATATACCGGAAGATTTGGTATTTACAGCAAGAGAAGCTATTAATTTAATCCAAAGAAGCCCGATTGATGTAGATTAATTTAAACTAAAAGGTGGAAAAAGCTTTCGCTTTTTCCACCCTACATAAAAAGATAAAAACACTAAACTAAACCTTCTTTTACTGCCTTTACAGCTGCTTGAACCCTATCATTCACACACATTTTTTGTAAAATCGAACAAACATGTGCTTTTGCTGTATGAACACTTACTATAAGTTCCTTAGCTATTTCAGTATTACTTTTACCATCAACCAAATGCTTAAGAACTTCAAACTCTCTATCCGTTAAAGGTACTCTTCCTTCTTCTGAAGTCTTATCTTTTAATATTCCTAAAGTTTCTTGTTTAGGAAACGCATTTAATGCTTTTCTTGCAATAAGCGGATCAAGCCAACAAACACCTTTTTTAACGTCTCTTATTACATCCGCCAATTTCGTAGGATCAATATCTTTTAAGCAATATGCCATCGCTCCGGATGATAAAGCTGCTATAACTTCTTCTTCTCTATCATGTGAAGTCAAAGCAATTACTTTGATATCTTTATCTTTGTTTAACTTATTCATTTCCATTATTTTAACAGTTGCTTCAATACCATTCATACCGGCAAGCCCCAAATCCATAAGAACAACATCTGGAAGATGTTTTTTAATTAATTCTAAACCATCTGTAGCATTTTCACTTTCGCCGATTACCTTAATGTCATCATTTGTGTTCAATGCACATCTAAGCCCAACACGAGTCAATTTAAAATCTTCTATTATAATTACACTAATAGTTTGTTTTTCTGTTTCTACAACTGCTGTCATATAAAATCCTCCTATCGGCTAATGAAATGTTGTTTTCTACATTATAATTAAATAATAAGCACGATAAAGAGTACATTACCCACTTTACTAATATTTACAAACTCTTTTACGTTACAAAAAACGTGTTAAAGTCTAAGACTTTGCATCATTTAATTTAAACAATATAGCAAAATTTATTTTTTGAAGTTTTATATATAATAACCAAAGATGCAGATAACTAAATTTTCACTATTAAACTATACAAATAATAATGTATCATTTGATGCAATGAAAAAAAATCAGTTCAAAGGAGCTGATAGACTTTGTATTGAAAAATTTAAAGCTCCAATAGAAAAGTTTAATTCTAATGAAGATTTGCAAAATTGGGCTGGTAAAATTTTACAAAAAATAAGAGAACAAGACCACAAAGGGCGTAGTTTAGGTGCGCGAGACGAAAGAATTATATTAAAACAAACTTGGTATAATTATTTAAAAAATATCGAAAAATGTTCCAACACTTTATCATTAATTGTAATGCATGCTTTTACCAAAGATTTGGGCGTTTTTGATGACAACCTTCCACCTGTATTAAACAAAACTCTTTTTGCCGATATACTTAATAAATTAAAAAACGGTATAGATATTAACATAAATAAAAACTACCAAAATAGCTTATTCAAATTTTTTTACGGCGAAAAATTAAGTGAAGAACAAGAGACTAAATGGATAGAAATACCATCCAAAATTAAAGACCCTGACAATTTTGAATCCAATATAGCAAAACTGCAAACTTTATCACATAATAATTGGTGTACACGTAATGTTTATGCAAAAAAATATCTTCAAGACGGAGATTTTCATATATTAATGAATAAAAATTCCGCGATTATTGGTGTAAGATTTCTTGGGGATAGAGTTGAACAAATACAAGGGGCGGAAAACAATGGAGAAATTCCGCTTAAATATTTTGAAGAAGTGATAAATCATCTTAAACGATATAAAAAGCTTGATTATGCAAAAGAAGAAATTAATGAAACTCAAAAAGTATATAAATATTTACAAAAATACAAAAAAGACTTAAAGAAAGCAATCGAAAAAAAAGACTATTTGAGTATATTTGATTATTTCGGAATGCTTCCTGATAAAACACATAGAAAATTAATGTGGAAAAAATTAAATCCGCTCAATGCTTTTAAAATAAAAAATAATACAAATGAAAATATAACATTGAAATATTATTCTCTACCAAAAATTCCAGATCCTAACATTCCAATGATAGACAAAACTTGTATATCATTTAAAGATATTGGCATAGATGAAAATGAAATGTTCAAATCCGTTGGGATAATAGAAGGAAATGCAGACTTCACAAATAGTGAATTAACTTCATTATGGAATTTAGAAATCATAAATGGTGACGCAAAATTTGCTTTCTCTAAAATCAATGATTTAGGAAAATTAGAACATATTGGTGGTGATGCAAACTTTCAAAATTCAAAAATAAATAATCTAAAAAATTTGACATATATTGGTGGTTACATCTTCAATGAAAATTCTGAATTATGCAATTCTCAAATAGACAAATTTTTGAATACTAATAACAACAACATTTAATCTACAAGTCCGCCTAAAGCCATAACATCCTCGTATTCGGCACCGGCTTCCAACATTTCTTCTGCAGAAAATCCAAAAAGAGTAATTGTATCAAGTACATCTGCTTTATTATTTATATTTTTAATAACAGATTCTAATGCTGATTCGCGCGTCATATATTGAAATCTGTCATTAATTCCTTTTTTTAAGCTTCTTTGTTTGGCTTTTCCCATAATTATTTAGCCTCTCTTTCAAAAGCCAAAAGCGCCGCACCAATCATGCCCGAATAATTTCCGGCCGTTGCAAGACGTATTGAGGTTGGAGAAGTTACAATATCATTGTTAACAATTTCTTCCATTTTTTTTACATCAACAAACTGTGCCATTGAACCTGAAAAAACGATACAATCCGGATCAAAAAGATTTACCAATCCGTTAACCCCAATTGTAATATCATTTATCCAGCGGTCAAAAACTTCTTGCATTTTTTTATCGCCATTTTTAATTCCATCTATTACATCGTAAGTTGTAACATTCGGATTATTCAACATTTCTTCTGCATCAACCTTTAAAGCCGTTCCTGACGCGTAAGCTTCAAAACAATCCCAACTACCGCAAGAGCATTTTCTACGCTTATCAGGATACATTTTAAAGTGCATTTCGCCGGCAGCACCTGATTTTCCTTTTAAGAGTTTATTATTTATAATAATACCTCCACCAACACCGGTACCTAATGTCAACATTACAGAAACGCTTGTACCTTTAGAAGCGCCTATTTTATATTCAGCCCAAGCGGCTGAATTAGCATCATTCTCTAAAAATACTTTCTTTCTAGAGCTTAATTCTTGAAAATCAATAGAAGAATAACCGCTTACAAGATTTCCTGTAGAGCCATTCACCGCGGTGTTTTCATTGTTTACAGCTCCGGCTGTAGAAATTGCAATAATATCCACTTCATCTTCAAATTTTGTAATTTGAGTTTTCAATACATCCAAAATACCTTCAATAGTTTTTGGCGTATGGAATTTATCAATTTCAGAAATAATTTTTCCGCTTTCATCAATAATACTGCTATAAATTTTAGTTCCGCCAATATCAAATGCTAAAGCTTTTTTCATACTATTTTCCTTCAATAAATCTTTTTGTTATGAGTTGCGGTCTGGTAATTGCAGAACCTATAACAACACAATGCGCGCCAAGTTCAAACGCTTTTTTTACTTCTTCCGGAGTCCAAATTCGTCCTTCCAAAATTACAGGTTTGTTAACCGTCGCAACAAGCTTCTGCAATAATTCATAATCAGGTCCGATTGTAGGTTCTCCGGATTCCATTGTATAACCGGCAAGAGTTGTAGAAATTATATCAGCGCCTAATTTAGCGCAATTAATACCTTCTTCTGATGTCGAAATATCTGCCATAGCAAGCCTATTAGCATTATGAATTGTTGATATAATATCTTCCAAACTACAATTGTCATGCGGACGAGAAGTGCCATCAAATGCGATAACATCAACACCGGCTTCAATTAACGCGTTTACTTCTTTTAACCCCGGAGTAATATAAACAATTTCTTTCCAATTTGCAGGAAGTCCGTCCGGTTTAGTCAAACCGATTACAGGAACGCCAAATTCTTTAGCATTTCTAACATCTCTAGCACCTGCAACTCTTAAGCCGCCTGCTCCACCGTTAACGCAAGACGCCATCATAGCTTTCATACATTCTTCTTTGTACAAAGGCTCATCAGGCATGGCTTGAGAAGAAACGATAACTTTACCCTTTAATTTTTCTAAAATACTCATACTAAAATTCTAGCATAAAGATAAATATTTTTTGTTGTTAAATTATACAAACATATCGTTCTAAACTTTATAACTAACGACATTCTCTTTTTCTTTTAATAATTAAAATAACGCCACACAAAATAGCCACAATACCAATCATTATTCTTACAGTCAATTGTTCGTGAAAAGTTACAACTCCAAAGAATAACGCAGTCAAAGGTTCTAATGAGCCTAAAATAGCTGTCGTTGTTGACCCGATTAGTTTTATTGCAACATTAATAGTTTCTATAGAAATAATAGTTGGAAATAATGCCAATCCGAATGCATAAAGCCATAATAATGGTGAGGTTAGTGGTTGTAATTGTGTACAAAAATTCAAATTAGTGATATAAACAATTAAACCAAATAGCATTACATAGAATGTCATTTTTGCACTATTCATATGTCTTATTAGTTTAATATTCTTAACTCCGACAATATATAGCGAATATAAAAGTGCTGATAAAAGCACAATTAAAACACCATGCAGATTAAGTGTTGCACCTTCTTTTCCATGATACAAAAGAGTTATACCTACAGAAATCAAAGAAATTGAAGCAATAACTGTTTTGGTAATTTTTTCCTTAAAAAATATTGCCATGATTATTGCAACTAGAACAGGATATATGAATAAAATCGTACACGCAATTCCGGCTTCTATGTATTTAAACGCATCAAAAAGTGTATAAGACGATAGTGAAAAAAATAATCCAAGAATCAGCAATACAAACCCTTCTTGATGTGAAATCTCAAAATTGATTTTTTTGACGAATTTTAACCACAAACCATACAAAATAAGAGCGATTGCGTATCTATAAAATAAAACAGAGTTTACTCCTATTCCTGCCGCGTACAGAGGCAGTGCAAAAAGCGGATTTGTTCCGTAGCTAGCTGCTGCAAATGCTCCATAAGATAAACCTATTCTTCTTTTTTTCTCGCTTGAAATCAAAATTCATCTCCAATAATTATTTAAATCTATACTTTAAAAGAGTAAAAATAGCTTGCACACCGTCCTTCCAAGTAATTTTTTTACCTTCGCTTTCTTGACGTGCATTATAAGATATCGGAATTTCTCTAAAACGTGCATTCTTTTTTAAAATCTTTGCTGTTATTTCAGGCTCAAAATCAAAACGATTTGATTCTATTGTTATACCTTTTATAAAATCGGCGCGAAAAGCCTTGTAACAGGTTTCCATATCAGTTAAAAATGTGCCGTAAAGAATCCTTGTCATAAAAGAAAGTGTTACATTTGCCAGATAACTTAATAACAAAAATTTACCTTGATTTCTTGTGTCTGCTAAGCGTGAACCGTAAACAACGTCGGCCTCGTTATTTTTTATTAATTCTACCAGCGGTTTATAATCTGCAGGATTATATTCTAAATCCGCATCCTGAATTATTATAATATCACCTGTTGCCGCATCAAATCCGGTTCTTAAAGCTGCGCCTTTTCCCATATTTTTTTCATGATAAAGAATTTTATAATTTAAATCATTGTATAATTCTTTTGTCCCGTCAGTAGAGAAATCATCAATTAGGATAATTTCTTTTTCCAAACCAAAATCCACTGCTTCTACTTGTTTTAAAATGTCCAGAAGCGTATTTCTTTCATTGTATACAGGTATTAAAATTGAAATTTTGTTCATATAAACCTCTCATTTTATAATATATTACCCCTCACCCGAATTTTTAAGTTTCGCAAAGCTCAACTTGAAAATCTACCCTCTCCCCAAGGGGTGAGGGGAAGTTGCGTTCGTTACTCGCAATGACTTGGCGCAATATAGCTTAGATTAATCATCCCTCTTGTCATATAACGCCATTTTATAGTATTATAGAATAAACAAGAGAGGGTTGGAATGACTTTAGAAAATTTCATTTATGAGTCAGTGTCTGAAATACTTAACAATAAGTATGATGAAGCTAAAGAGCGAATCGAAAAACATAAAGATATTTATCATGACGATACTGCAATTTGTTTTACGCTTTTAGCTTTAGGTGCTTTTTTAAAAAAAGATTTCGATTGTTTTTATCAATTTATGAATGATACCGCCTTTCTTGTTGAGCAATCAAGTGACCCTATTACAAAAATTTTGCATGAAATGATTTTAGGTTATGTTAATTTTTCAGAAAAAAGCACAGCTTTATATGCGATAAATTATAACAAAGCACGCAAACTTTCTATAAAGAATCAAAAAACAGATTTCTTTGAAAAATTAAACTCTCTTTTAAAATGCCCTGCTGTAAGCCATTACACAAACCACAACCAAACAAAAGACCCTCTAATTGCTCTTGTAAATATTGGTCAAGCAGTTGCTGCAGAAAAAAATATTGATTTATTAATCAAAACAATTGCAGAAGAAACTAAAACAGCTATGAATGCTGACAGATGCACAATTTTTCTTTATGATAAAGAAAATAACGAGCTTTATTCAAAAGTTGCAACAGGACTTGATACAAAAGAATTAAGAATCCCTGCTGATAAGGGTATTGCGGGGCATGTAGTTAAAACAGGCGAAACAATTAATATTAAAGACGCTTATAACGACAAGCGTTTTAACCCTGATATCGACAAAAAAACAGGTTATAGAACAAAAACAATCCTTTGTATTCCTATTAAAAACTTTAACCAAGAAATCATTGGTGTATTTCAAGTTATTAATAAGTTTGATGAATATTTCACGCCGGACGATGAGGATTTGCTGGTAGCTATCGCTTCAAGTGCAGGTATTTCATTAGAAAATGCTCAACTTTTTGAAAAACAAAGAAAACTACTTGAAGAACAAAAAGTTGTATTGGATAGCTTTATTGAAACTCTTGCAACTTCTATAGATGCGCGTGATAAAATTACATCAGGTCATTCTTCTCGTGTAAAAATGTTTTCTTCTCTTATAGCACAAGAATTCGGGATGGAAAAAAATGATTTGTACATTTTAGAGAAAGCTGCAGCGTTACATGATATCGGGAAAATCGGCATAAGAGATTCTGTTTTGCAAAAAGAAGGAAAATTAACACCGGAAGAATACAAGCATATTCAAGAACACGTTGAAATTACGCATCATATTTTAGAAAAAATTCACATGTCAAAAGACTTTCAACAAATTACTGAAATCGCTTGTTCTCACCATGAAAAATTTGATGGAACAGGCTATTACAGACATTTAAAAGGTGAAGAAATCCCGTTTGGCGGAAGGATTTTGGCCGTATCAGACGTGTTCGATGCGATAACCTCTAAAAGACATTATCGTGATAAAATGCCGATAGAAAAAGTTATTGATATTATTAAAAACGGTGCAGGCTCACATTTTGACCCGCTTGTTGTTGAAAAATTTTTAGCTATAAAATTGAGTAAAATTGTAAAGGTATTTTGTACTGAAAATCATTTGACGATATCAGATGAAGATATGGAAACGTTAGATAAGTACAACCTACTTGATTTATATTACTCAATAGTAAATAATTGTAGTAACAAGTTGTTAGAAGTGTTTAATAAATACTATGTAGGTGTAGATACAGAGCATGAATAAGATATTAAAAGAGTTTTTAGTTACAGCATTAATATTGTCAACGCCGATTTTTGCGCAGGCGGAAACGGTTAAACCTTTGAAAATTAAGGCAGAAACAACAGTTGCCAATATGGATATGGTGATTAAAGATAATTTTGTAAAAGCTAAATTTGCGTCAGCAGAAAATCGTTTTGCTCAAAGCAATGTCAAAGCGTCTTATGATGATTTTAATGATTTAATTCAAAGAGCTTCACATGACGACTATGTGTTCCTTGTATATGGAATAAAAATGGCAGAATACGGCTTTTTTGACCTTTCAGACGCGTTAATTGCGAAACTTGATGACAACGGCTTCACTTCATCTTACGTAAGTGATATTAAAAAATATTATTATCCTTCTGCAATGGTTAATCCTAAAGATGTTGTATATTTGGCAGACGCTTATTCGAATATCATGTATAACAATATGGCGATAGAAACGACGTCAGAATTGTTGAATTCAAACCAAGCGTCAGAAAGCGATTACAAAAATTATTTAATCGCACTCGGTTATTATAAATCTAATAATTTACCGCTTGCTTTAAAATACATCAACAATGCACTTGTTGAAAACGATGTAAACATAAATTATTTAGCGTTGAAAGCTAAAATTTTAGCAGATTCTAATAAATCAGCACAAGCATTAAAAGTTTTGGCAAAAATTAAAAAAGCAGATTTTAAAACAGTAGATTTCCAAAGAAAAGTTAAAGCTATTGAAGAATATGTACTTTATAGAACCGCAAAAGCAGAGGCTTTGAAGGATTATCATTTAGCATATTATTATCATTTACAGGAAAAAAGTTTATTAGCGACGAAAGTTTTACAATCAACTGTTTTACACGCTAAACAATACAGTCCTTTAGTATTTTCATTATTAGGCCGAATTTATTATGAAAATGAAGAACCGTTAAAAGCACAAGAATTTGCGTCACGCGCGTTTAGAGAAGACAAAAATAACTATTTGGCATCTCTAACGTTAGCGGATGTAAGCTATGACAACAGAAAATATGAAGACTCTTTAAAATATTACAAGCATGCTAAGAAGCTTACCAAAGATATTGAACCTTCTGTTGGTATGGCAAAAACATATTTAGCAATGGAAAAAGATAAAAAATCTAAAAAGATTTATGAAAAATTGCTCAAGAAAAACCAATATGATGAAGATTTGTTAGTAAATTCTTTACAAGTTTTCCCTCAAAAATCTGACTATTTTATGCCTAGAGTTGCATCAATTGACATTTCAAACAATGATATTTGGCTTGGTTTAGCTAATATGGCGATAAGAGATAAGAACTTTAATATGGCTGCAACGTATCTAAACAATTCTTATTATATTGACGCAAACAATTTTAAATATTATTATTATCTTAGTCTTGTTCTAAGGGCAAAAGGGGATAATGAACTTGCTCAACAATCTTTAATAAGATGCTCAAGACTAAACTCAGATTACGCAGCAGACATAAATCCGGGACATAGTATTTATGAAGAGTAATATTTTAATCATAGAAGATCATGAATTAACCAGATTCGGTTTAAAGACCGCTTTTGAGAGCTGCGATTTTGTTGATAAAATTTTTGAAGCAGAATCAGCGGAAACCGGTTTAGAAATTGCTTCAAATAATGAAATAAATCTTATTATTATGGATTTAGGTTTGCCCGGCATGGATGGAATTGAAGCTACTAAGCAAGTTAAAGCTTTGAATAAAGATATTAAGATTGTTGTTTTAACCTCTCATAATGATGAACAAGAGGTTTTAAATAGTTTAAAAGCAGGCGCAAATGCTTATTGTTCAAAAGAAATCAATCCAAAACGCTTGATTCAAGTTGTACAATCAGTATTGGACGGTGCGGCTTGGTTTGATCCTTCAATTTCTCATATAGTTTTGGAAGCAGCGACAAAAGTTCAAGAAACGAGTGCTCCAAAACCGGAAAGAAATTATGGTTTAACCAGTCGCGAAACTCAGATTTTGAAACTTATAACAGAAGGCTATAGCAATATCGAGATTGCAAAAGAGTTATTTGTAAGTATTAATACTACAAAAGCGCATGTTGCAAGTATTTTGCAAAAATTGGAAGTTGACGACAGATTGCAAGCTGCACTTAAAGCATTAAAGGAGAAATTAGTATAATGAATGGTGTTGCATCAATTTTAGTAGTTGACGATAATCCAAAATTTTTGGCGGACGCTTTGCCAATGTACGGTTATGAAGTTACTGTAGCAAATGACGGCTTGGAAGCTTTAAAAATTCTTATGAACAAAACTTTTGACCTGATTCTTTTGGACGTTATGATGCCAAATATGGATGGCTGGGACACATTGAAAGCTATTCGTAACAATAAAAAAACGCAATATATTCCTGTAATTATGATTACGGCGGTGAGCGAAGATCAAAAGGTTGTTTCAGGATTAAAAATCGGTGCGGATGATTATATCGTAAAACCGTTTATTTTACCGAACTTGCTTGCTAGAGTCGAAGCTGTTTTAAGACGTTCTAAGTGGCAACAGGAAGCTCAACCTAAACAAGAAAAAACTTTAAATAAAGATGTAAGCATTGATGCTTTAACTCCGAAAGAAAAAGAAGTTTTGGCGCTGGTTGCACAAGGTGCAAGTAACCAAGAAATCGCGGATAAGCTTTTTGTTAGAGATGTTACGGTAAAAACACACTTAAATAGTATATTTAAGAAATTAAAAGTTACAAACAGAACGCAAGCGGTTTTGCTTGCAATGCAAATGAATTTAATTAGCTAGAAATATTTGAAAGGGCATAAAAAATGTTATCAAAAGAAGAATTGATTAACTTAGTTTCAACGAATGTTGATGCGTTTAACACAGAAATCAAAAACGCGAAAGGTGGAATTGATTTAAGCGAAACAGATTTTTCCAATATAGAACTTGAAGGTGCAGAATTTTTTAATGTTGATTTAACATCATCTTCTTTTGCAGATTCTCATTTAACAGAAGTTAAATTTGATGCTTGTGATTTAACGTCTGTTGATTTTACAAGAGCAAATGTTGTTGAATGCTCTTTTTCTGAATCAGTTTTAAACGGTACTGATTTTAGTTATGCAAAAGTTGATTATTGCAATTTTTCTGATGCAGATTTAGCCGGTGCAATTTTCCAAGGTGCTGATTTAACGAATTCAGATTTATCTATGGCAGAAAATTTAAGTGCTTGCAGATTTGATGAAGAAACAGTTTGGCCTGATAACGAATATTTACCAGAAGATTTTGATTCTAAATATTCTTCAGATTTATCCTCATTGCAAGACGAAGACGATTACCAACAATCAGATTATTAATCAAAATGAAAATCAAGATTATTGCATTAGGTAAAATTAAAGAAAAATTTTTGAAAGACGGAATAAATGAGTTTTTAAAACGCCTAACTCCTTATGCGTCGGTTGAAATCATTGAGCTTTCACCTGTCGAAATAAGAGATGAAAATCTTACCCAAAAAGCTCTAGAGCAAGAGGGAGAGAAGATTTTAGCAAATATCAAAAATGATTCTTATGTAATTACTATGGAAATTCTTGGAAAACAACTTTCATCAGAGGATTTTGCTGAGAAAATTAATGAAATTTCGATGAGCGGAATAAGCGAATTAGTTTTTGTAATCGGTTCTTCCTGCGGAATTGCCCCAATTGTATCTAATAGAGCAAATTTTAAACTAAGCTTCTCTAAAATGACATTTTTGCACCAATTTGCAAGACTTTTGCTAGTTGAGCAAATTTATCGTGCGTTTAAGATTTTAAAGAATGAGACTTATCATAAATAATTTTAAAAATTAAAAATCTAATAATGATATTTTCTTAACAAATTATTACAATTCATTAGTATTTGTCAGTATTTTTATATTATTATATAATAAGTATGAATATAGAATGTGGGATAGAGTAAGTATATGGCAGAAATAAATAATTTTTCAGAGATTACAGAAAATTTTGATACAATAAAAACCTTGTTAAACTCAATCAGAGCGCAAGGTATATTAAATACATCAGACGTTGATAAACTTCTTGCAGGTATTAATTCTAAGTTAGAAAAAATAAATACGGAAGAAGATATTGACCTTATTAAAATTTTTCTATCTGAATTAAAACAAAATTTAGACGAACGCCACAATGTACTTATTTCAAAATTTGGCGCAATAGAATCTTTATTCTCAAATTTACTTAAAAATAGCGCAGATGCTTTAAAATCAAGCGAAGTTAAAGAATTATTTGATATTGTTGCAACGAATTTATCTGTATTCTCTAGAGAAGTTGTATCTCAAAAAGAAACTCTAACCGACATTACACTTAGACTTGATGCCATGCGCTCAGATGATACTCAGAAAAAAGAAATCATCAAAAGTATTTCTCTTTTGAAAAATGATTTGGAACATCTCGGAAACGGCTTTGATTCTATTGTATTGAGTTTAAATGAAAACTTTAAAACTCTAATAAAAACTCTATCAAGTGTTGATCAATCAGAAGCTATTAACAAATTCGGCGGACAATTGGATGACATTGTAAACTCTTCAAACACAATACTTTCAGCTATCCAAATGATGGATAAAAAGAATGATCAATTAGAAGATGCTTTGAAAGGTTTAGCAAATCAAGATGACGTTATAAGTGCTAAAAAATGGTTGAGCGATTTAGTTGCAAAAAATCATGAACTTAACGATTCTGTTAACAATTTGTCAGATAAATACTATAAGATAGACAATTTGGCTGAAAAAATCGACGCATCAGTGAGCATTATTGCAGGTTTAAAAACTGTTATTTCTGAAAGTGAAAATCAAAATTCAGAAAAAATAATGAATGAACTGGAAGCTTTGCAAGCGTCATTAAAAGAAGTTACAACTAATCAAAATTTTGAAGATTTTAAAACTTCTTTAGAAATCGTTTTGAAAGATATTTCATCAGGTTCTATTAATTTGCAAAACGCCCTAATTGACGCGTCTTCTGAAATTCAAAAGATTAGCACAAATTTGCAGGCTCTAGATATTAATGTGAACTTCCAAAGTTTGATGTCAAATTTAGAAAAAATGGAGCATGACATCAAAGAACATACGGATGTCGTAACCGATAAAATTTCTCAATTGGTTGAAGTAAACGCTACAAGAACTTTAAATGAAATTTCTAATGGTGCAGATTCTTTGATTTCAAAACTAAAAGACTCGCATTATACAATGACAAAATTGTGTGAAAAAAGTTTTAATGATGTAGCAGAAGATATTGCAAACTTAAAAACTGTTGTTTCACAAATTGACGAAAATAATGTTTCTGCAAATAATGCTATTTTTTCAAATATTACAGACAGATTAGCAATGTTTGAAAACAGCCTTAAAGGTTCTTTAGAAAAACAAGAAGGATATGTAGCAAACTCATCAAGCCAATTATTTGAACAGATCAAAAATATTAAGGATTTGTCCGGCGTAATTGATTATAAACTTGATGCTTCTGTAATCGAAGTAAATAATTCTAAACGCGAATTCGCAGAATTAAAATCTGCAGTTCAAGATGTTTTAGGCTTGGATTTTGTTAATGTTGTAAAAGACTTAAAAGTAGATTTATATGCAGTTAAACAGGAATTGTCAACAGCATTTGAAAATTCTTCAACTGAACAAGCCGAAAAATCTGCAAATGATTTATTTGGCAAATACGAACTTTTGGTTAGCAAATTAGACAGCGTAGAAGATACGCTTAAACAAGCACAAACATCAGCTTTAAATGCATTGAGACCTATTTTGGATAATATTTCAGCGTCTATAATGGATGTAATATCTTACGTAAGTTCTCAAAAAGAACTTAATACGGATTCAATTGATGTTAAGCTTGCAAATATTACGGAAATCGTAAAAGATAGCAATTTGAACTATGTAGAGAATGTTCGCGATATTGTTGAAGTTATTAGAACACAAGTTGAAAATAATTTAATTCAAATTCAACAAGAAAATTCTAAGAAAATTGACACAATTAACAGTTCAATTTCTAAAAATACAGAATCCTTAAAAGAAGAAATTAAGTATTCTTATAACAAATTGCTTGAAGTTCAAGATAACTTTGATGAAATTAAAGAAGCGCTAAACGTAAATAATATTACTTTAAGCACTAATATTGGCGACATTATGTCTTCTACAGACGGTTTAAAAACTGATTTTGAAGTAAAATTAGCAACTTTGAAGAACGCTTTATTAGAAAAGATTTCTGATTTCAAACAAGAATTCACTTGTGAAAACGCAGACAAAATTAGCGAAATTAAATTTACTACTGAAAACTTGCATGCAAAAAGTTTGCAAAATTCTCAAGAATTAATTGGACAATTCAAAGGTGAAATAGCTCAAATTATTGGCACTTTAAAACTTAATGTAGAAGAACTAGCAGAACAACTTTCAAGCACAACTTTGAAAGTAGAAGGTGGTAATAGAGAAGTTGTAAACTACATTAAAAACGATTTTTGTGCAGAAATTGATAATTCTGTAAATACTTTAAAATCAGACTTGTCAGAATTTTCTTCTAATATGCAAAATTATACCGATAGAATTACCGGTGGTTTTGATGATTTGAAAAATAGTGTTGACTCAATGTCCGAAAAAACTACATCATCTTTAACATCTACACTTGCAAAGATTTTAGATAACTTTGTTTCTTTAAAAGGTGTGTTAAATAACTTTAATGAAACAAATTTACAAAATTATAAAACAAGTGTTGACAATATTACAGACGATTTTGCAAACTTAAAAGACAAATTAGAAAGTATTGATAAAAATATTGATGAAGATTTGACAAGGCAGTTTAGTTTGATTGAAACTAATTTTGATGATTTGTCAAATTCTTTAACTGAATTATTCTCTCGTTCTGATAACGAATTAAGTTTAAAAATTGAAAACGGTTTGGTTGATATTTCTGCTAGAATTGATGAAACTGTTGCTTCAAATTTAGAACAATATAAAGCTAAAATTGAAACTTTGTTTGATAGTATTGTTACAAAAAATAACGAACAAGCCGATTATATTAAAGAACGAGTTTTAGGATTAAATGAAGCTTTAGAAAGTGCTTTGACTGTACAAAATGAAAATGCTGAAAACAGATTAAAAGAAATCGCAGCTGAAATGAAAGGTATTATTGATAATAATATCGAATTAACTTCTGCTGACTATGATTCATTAAAAGAAAAATTGGCTGATTTCACAACAGAAATGAGCTCTTTGAATAAAAATCTTTCTGTTAATTTAAAACAGCAACTTGATGAAATTTCAAAACTTGTTGATTCCAATTTAGAAGTACAAGGTCAAGAAACTGCTGAAAAATTTGAAGAGATTCAGAATACGGTAACCGCTCAAACTCAAAAATTAAATTCGCAAGTTGAAAACCTATTGGCAACTGTAAAAAGCGATAATAGCAGTTTACAAGAAAACATCAGGTTGAAATTGCAAGAAATTGGCAACGCTTTTTCGACTGAGCTTACAAACGCCGTTGAAAAAACTGAAAATGATTTAGCAGAAGCGTCTGACAACTTAAAAACATTGTTTGAAAACCAAGCTGAACATTCAAATTCAAAAATAGATGAATTTACGCAAAATTTATCTGCTAAGAATTCTGAAATGATTGAAAATATTAAATCTCAACTAGATGATATTGCAAAATTTGTTGATTCAGGATTAGAAATTCAATCAAAAAATGTAGAAGCAAAATTTGAAGAAATTTCAAATAAAGCACAGCAGCTTGTAATTCAACTGAACGAAATAGAAAACAATTCAAATGCAAACACAAGTAATTTGTCTCAAAAAATGGATAGCCTGCAGAGTGCATTGAATGCTAACTTGGAACAAAGTTCTGAAACATTTGTTCAAAACATTGAAAACTTATCGCAAGAGTTGAATACATTGAAATCCGAAATCGGTGCTAACCTTGAAAAAAATTCACAAGGTATTGAAAACGAATTTGAGATGTTGGCTAAAGAACTGGATAATTTGAAATCAGAAGTTAGCGCAAATCTTCAACAAAATTCAACTTATGTTGCCAATAAGCTTGAAGCTCTGCTCAATGACATTACATCTAACAAGCTTGAAGAATTGAAGCTTATTAGTGAAAAAACTCAAAATAAAACAGATGACTTGAAACAAGATTTTGCAAACAGTTTAACAGAAGAAGTTGAAGGCTTGTATGACAAAGTTCAATCATTGTTTGAAGCTACATCTTTGAATTTCACAACTCATTTGGACAATGAAAATGCAAAAATTCTTGAAGATTTAACAGCAAAAACCCTTGAATTTAAAGCAGCTTTTGAAACTTTAAACGATAGATTGGATAAAGATGAAATTTCACAAATGAATGTTTTTCAAGCTCAAGTAAAAGAATTGAGCGGAACATTTAACACATTGATTGATGAAGCTAAAAATGTTACTAAATCTGAAGTTTCAGCGATTTCTGAAACATTAATCAATAATAGCAAAACTTTGTTTGATGAAGTTGAACAAGCGATTGAAGATAAGATTACAACATTGCTTGCAACGACAGCTGATATTTCAGCCGGCGAACTTCAAACAATGGAAGCATTTGCAAATAACATTCTTAAACAGGTTGAAATTAATAAGCAACAAATTGTTTCTTGCAAAGATTTAATTGTAGAACTTGTACAAAAAGAATGCGAACTTGTTTCTGAAGATATAGAAAAAGAAACAGACGTAATTGTAAAAGACATTATTGAACAATTTAATTTGTTCAAAGACTTGCAAAAAGACGAACTTTCTAAATTAACCGTTCACGTTGAAAGCTCAATTGAAGACTATATCTTCAATTACATTAACGAGTTAAAGTCATACATGGATGTTAAAACGGATTCTACTGTGATGAACCAAAAATTGGATAACATCAAGTCTGAATTGAGCGAAACGACTGATGATATGATTTCTACGATGAACAAGTTTTTGGAAGCAAGTGTATTTTCTTCTGCAATGTCAGATTTAAGAGCTACCAATGAAATCTTGGTAAGTTCTACTACTGAAAAATTAAACAAGCAAATAAACGAATTTATTTTAGCAAATGTTACAAACAAATTTGAAGACAAATTGAACTTGTTTGATAAGAAATTTATTGATACAGTTGTTGAAAAATACGAAGAAATTAGAATGATTGCTTCTCAATATAATCAATCATTCGATAATATTCAAACTTCTGTAGACGGTATTCTTAACGAATTCAAAGCTACAAAAGATGAAATCAATGCAACAATGCAGACTATTATGGATGGCATTAGCAACTCTATAAACTCATTGAACGTAAGCTTTGCAGATTTGAAAGCACAAATTCTGAATAAATCGTTTGATGAAGCTTTCCAAGCGTCTTTGAACAACCAAATTACAGGCATTGAGAATCTTGTAAAAGAACAGTTTGGATATTTGGAAGATATAAGCGACTTGTGTTGCAATAATTTGCCTGAATTAACAGAGATGAATACTATTGTTAAATATGGAATACAACAATCAATTACAGATTTAACAAATAAAGTTGATGCTCAAGATATAAGCTTAAATGAAGAATTATCAAAACTTAAATCTGATATTATTACTCAATTCTTGAACATATTTAACCAAATTTCATTTGTTGCTGAGCAAGAAGAAATTTTAGATTTTATTCAAGAAAAACATTCAGAATTGATTACAATTTTGAGCCACATTGTTACAACAATTGATAATGTTGATGCTGTAAAAGACAATGTTGCAGTAATTGATAACAAAGTTGATGCATTAAAAGAAGATATTGATTTAATTAACGAAAAAATTACTTCAATAATATCTTCTGACGGCGATATTGATTATGTATACAGCTTGCAGGATTTAGAATCTGATATTGCAAACTTGCGATTAGTTCTAAATGAAATGAAAAATTCAACATCTTCTAAAGAATTCGAAGATTTGGTAACATCAACTAATGATATTTACAAGCTTGTAGAATCATTAAAAACTGAAATGCCAAAATTCGAATATGATGAGTTCAAAAAAGATTTTGAAACTCTTTCAGAAGATATTGTAAGCATTAGCACAAGAACTAACAAATTGATTTTGGCGTCTGACGAATCTAATAAATCGTTACAAGACAATTTGCAAGAATTCAAGCTTGTAATCAATGATTTGGACGAAAGAACACGTAATTTTGCCCACGAATCAGGTATTGACAGGCTTGATAATAAGTTAGGTGCAATCAATACAATGATTCAAAATGGTGCGAAGACAAATCAAGTATTCAACCAAGTATTTGAATATTTAGCGGAATGGGTTGATAAGGCTGGAGAACAGATTACAACGATTTCTGATAAGGTTGAAACTCTTGATGATATTGGTCAAATTAAGGTTATGCTTGAGGATTTAAAAGCAGAAGCAGAAGATAATTCTGAAAGTACAGAATTAATTGAAGCTTTGAGCAATGTTTTTGAAAAACAAGCAAAACGCATTGCTTCTCTAGAAGCAAAATTAGATAGAGTTATTGTCGAAACAACAATCAATAACAAGAATTCTAAAATTGACATGACTCCGCTTGAAAATACTTTAAATAGTTTCTTGGTTGCGATAGACGATAAAATGTCATCTCAACAAGATAAAATCAATTCTTTAGAGTCTAAACTTGAAGAAGTTATGACTAAAATCGACCCTAAAGATACTGCTCAACTGACTAAAAAAGTTGGCGGCATGGACAGACAAATCGCAAAATTAAACAAAAGTATCGAAAAAATAGCATCACATGTTGTTGAAAAGTAATTTAGATAATTTGAATAAACTTGTAAAAAAGGAGAATGTTCTAACGAGTTTGGAAGAACGATATTGCTACGCGCAAGATTCTACCAACTCTCGATTGGAACATAAGCTTCCTGACGCAGTTATTTTTGTTGAAACCATAGAAGAAGTTCAAAAAGTTTTAAAATTTGCGAACGAAAAGAAAATCCCCGTAATTTGTCGCGGAGCAGGTACAAATATGGTTGGAGCTTGCGTTTGTGATTTTGGCGGAATTGTTTTAAATTTTTCAAGAATGAATAAAATTTTAGACTTTAACCCGACAAACATGACTATGCGAGTTCAATCCGGCGTAGTTTTGGATGAAATTAAGAAACTTGCTTCAACAGAAAATCTTTTTTACCCGCCTGACCCTTCAAATTTTAGGGTTTCAACTATTGGCGGAAGTATTGCGCAATCTTCCGGCGGTGCTAAATCATTTAAATATGGCACAACAAAAGACTATATTCTTAATTTAAAGGTAGTTTTAGCAGACGGTTCAATAATGATGTTGGGCGCAAATACAATTAAAGACGCCGTAGGCTATCATTTAAATCAATTAATTGTAGGAAGTGAAGGAACTTTAGCAGTTGTTGTTGAAGCGGAATTAAAACTTATACCAAAACCTGAGACAACAAGAGTTGTAACCGCTTATTTTGATAGAATTGAAGATGCGACTTCTGCGGTTACAGAAATTATGCGTGCGAGTGTTTTTCCGGCAACAATTGATTTTATGGATAACAATTCAATTACGACTGTTGAAAAATTCTATCCTTGCGGATTGGATACAGAAAAAAATGCAATGCTTTTAATTGAGCTTGATGGATTTGAAAGCTCTATGTTAACTCAACAAGAAAGAGTTGAATTTGCTTTAATCAAAGCTAATGCAAGCAAGATAGAAACTAAAATTTCATTAGAAGAACAAGAGGCTGTTTGGACAGCAAGACGCGCAAGCTTTGCTGCTACCGCTAAACTTGCGCCGGACGTAGTTTCCGACGATATTATAGTTCCTCGCGACAAATTAGCACAAATGGTAAAGGGCGCGAAAGAAATTTGCGACAAATTCGGATTACAAGTTTGTATAGTAGGACACGTAGGCGACGGCAACATTCACCCGCAGGTAGCTTTAAATCTCGAAAACGATAATGAGTTTAAAAACTATATTGAAGCAAAGTCTGAAATGTATAAACTTGCAACTTCGTTAGGAGGAACAATTTCGGCTGAGCATGGTGTCGGAAGTGAAAAAATTTCTTATATAAAAAATACAGTGGACGAAAAAGCTTTGGAATATATGAAACAGATAAAAAAGCTTTTTGACCCAAATAATATATTGAATACAGGTAAGATTTTTAAAATGGATTAAGATATAAAGGAGAGTTGTATGGATATTATTGTTATTAATTGCACAGTGCCGGACAAAAAAGTGGCAAAAGATATTACAAAAATTTTGATGAAACATAAACTTGCTGCATGCGTTAGCATGATTGAAAAAGTACAATCCGTTTTTTCTTGGGACGGTGAAATTTGCGAAGAAAAAGAAATTCTTATGATGATTAAAACACGTCGTGCGAATTATGGTAAAATCAAACTCGTAATTGAAGATTTGCACCCTTACACAGTTCCTGAAATCATTGCATTACCGATTGTTGATTGTAGCGAAGATTATTTAAAATGGATAGTGAAAGAAACAGAATCTTAAAAATTAAAGAATATCTTGAAGATATAGGAGTAGAAGTTAATATAGGGAAAAATAAGGCTCGCGGTAACAAAGGCTTTTTTCGAGGTACAAAAAACGGCAATTATCGAATTGATATAGCAAAAAGCTTAGATGAAACCGATGTTTTGCCGGTACTTTTACATGAATTTGCTCATTACGTGCATTTTTTGCATGATAATAAACTCAAATCGCTGGATTTTGCGTTTGATGAATTTACCGATACTCTTAATGAAGAATTGGTAAATATTACGGTTGATAAAATTCCTAAAAATGAAGCAAAAGCATTATTTGACAAAAAAGACGAAATATCGGCAGAAATTAAATCAATGGCGAATAAAATAAAACTTCACAATCCGGATTTTAAACTATCGATTCCATATAAGAAATTCGAACGACATTTCAATATCCAACAAAAATATTTACTAAAATATGATAGAATTAATTTCAACAATCGCATTTACTCGATTGAAAATTTGAAAAAAGATTTTTATGAATTAACAGATGATGAAATTCTTTACATTAAAATAAAATCTAAACAGCGCATGATTAATAGAATTAACTCGCGAATCGCAAAATTAAACAGATATTATAACAGCCCAACTGAATTATTTGCAAGATTTGTAGAATTATTTTTTACTGATTACACAAAGGCAAATAAACTAGCACCCAATTCTGTCGCCAAATTCGAACAGAATTTGAAACAAGGAAATATTCAAGAATTTTATTGCTGTAATCAAACTGCTAAATAATTATAACTATTTAACCAAAAAAAAATAAAAAAGCTCGATTGTATCAAATTGTAAATATTAAAGTAAATTTTGACAAAAAAAACTTTTCTTTTGTTTTAAATTGTGTATAATAGAACAAAGAAAGAAGAAGATTTATGATACAAACAACTTCACAAAATATAACAAAACCAACAAATATTTATGAAGAGATTGAGCATTATTTAACAAATGTATTTGAAAACGAACTTAAAGCGGAAGGTTCTATTCTTATTAGCTATAATCCATTCGTTATTAAAAAAATTGCCGGTTATCTATCCGGACGAGTTAAAATGCCGGCTTCAATAGGTATTGCGGGAGAAACTGCAAGTGGTAAATCAACGATAACAATGGATTTAATTGACACTATTGAATCATTTGCAACAGAATTTAATATTGATGATGCAATAACTCGTGTTAATACTGACGATTATTATTATGACCGTTCTGAAATGGTAAAAGCTGCAGGTAGTTTTTCTGAATTTGCAAAACATTATGATTTAGATGTTCCTCAAGCTTTAGAATTAGAATTAATGAACAAACACATCAAAGAATTATTATCAGGTAAAGAAATTTACCTTCCTAAATATGACATGAGCGGCACTGCTATTCGCCATGACAATTATACTTTAGCAAAACCTTCTAAAATTATTATTTCAGAAGGTTTATTTACGCTTACTGAAAAAATTAAAGATGCTTTCAATTTCAAAATTTATGTTGATATTGACGAAAACATTAAAAAAGAACGTTTTTATATAAGAGCAAAAGAACGCGATTTGGGCGATTCTGCTGATTTTATATACAAAAACGCGAATGATAAAGCAGAAGTACATATTCGTCCTTGCAAAAAGCATGCTGATATTGTTCTTTCTGGTGCTGCCGATAGAATTAAATACAAAAACTTTTTGAATAAAATTATTGGAGTTATTCAAGAATTATATTACTAAACCCAATGGTTAGACTTTTAAAACAAAATATCTTAAATAATAAGTAGTCATTACTTAAAAAAACAATGACTACTTATTAATAAATTTTGTTTTATATCAGTTATTTAGCCAAGCATTGCAACATTGATTTGTCCGAATTTTGCAGACAAGTCATCAATATGATGAATTAAATAAACAAATGAATCTAAATCTTTTTCGTTTAAATCCACAATTGCACCCCATTCTGCTCTTGCATGGTGCGCAGCAATCATCTTAGCTACACGTTTAAAACCTGCATTCATACAAATTGAAAATCCATATTGAGAATGGGTAATCCATTCTTTTCTAAAGTTTTCATCATAATCTATCAATCCAGACTCTGTATCAATCGTATATTCAAAAATTTTACCTATATCATGTAGCAAACAAGCTGCAAAAACTTCATCAGCATTAAGTTTTTGATAAAAAGCTTGCAAGTTAATTTCTGCATATTTTAAACATTCTAAAGTATGCACCATTAAACCACCGATATAATTATGATGCATCATTTTAGCTGCAGGAGAAACTAAAATCTTATCTTTATTGTTGGTATAAATTTCTGTTACGAATTCTCTTAGTTTGCTGTCTTTTATTTTATTTACATAGACTAACAATTCCTGAAAAAATTCTTCTTGTTCTTTAGCATCAAGTCCTGTTTTAGCTTCTTTGATTAACTCTAACGCATTAACAAGACAATTATTATACTTCTCATTAAAAGAACCGGATACGATTCTAAGTTGATTACCACATCTGAAAAGCTTTGAATCCATTCTGTTCAACGCTTCCTCCCAAAGTATGCAATTAAGTGTCTCATTGGTTTTTGGATCTTTTAATTGTAATTTTCCCATTTTTGTTCCAGATTTGGTATCACCAATTGCAAAGGTAACAACTTCATATATAATATCTGTGCTAAACATTAATTGTCTCCTGTTTTGTTAAATTATATCATAGATACAATAAAAAAGATGAACCGGTGATTTACCAATTCATCTTTTTTTTATTAATTATCTGCATTATTATTTGGCTTGTCATCATCCTCGCCAAATACACTACCCGCTCCTGCACCGATTGCTGCTCCGCCAACCGTATAAGCTCCAACTACAAACGGTATCGCCAAACCTCCTGAGATAAATGTAATGGCAGCGGCACCCAGAATGCCTCCTATTGCCGCCCCTGCAGCACTTGCCGCAGCCTTGCTTTTAAATGATACAGAATCATTATTTTGAGACTCTGTATTTATAGGGTTTTCTTTTTGTGGCAACATTCTTCTTTTTGTACCACAATTCGTTCCACATTTAAGACCATAATTTTGGATTGAACTTACTCTCATAACAAAATCCTCACACTAAAACACACACGCTAAATATACAATAAAATAAACAAATAGTCAATAACTGAAACGAAATTCTTAAACATTTGTTACATTTCATAAACACATCTTATCTTCTTTAGCATAATAAAGAAGATAATGTATACATAATATTTTTTTCATGTTATCATAGTTTATTATTGGAGTAAGAGATTATGATTACAATAAAAGATGTAGAACACGTAGCAAAATTAGCACGTTTAGAATTAACAGAAGAAGAAAAAGAAAAATTCACTAAACAACTTGGTGATGTTTTGAAGCATGTCGATGCTATGAACGAAGTAGATACTTCAAATGTTGAGCCTATGGCGCACGCGATTGATTTTGTTAACGTTATGAGAGAAGACAAAGTTTATTACGAACAAACAAAAGAAGAACTGATGAAGAATGCTCCGGACGAAGAGAACGGATTCTTTAGAGTTCCAAAAATTAATTAGTTAAAAGAGGGGTAACTGCCCCTCTTTTTTATTGCACATCCCCTCCTTTAATAGGGGGAGGGTAGAATTTCAAGTTGAAGGCTGTGCTTGAAACTTAGAAATTCGGGTGGGGGCTTATTATTAAAGTTATCAAGGAGTTCAACTATGACAAAATATATTTTTATTACAGGTGGTGTAGTAAGTTCATTAGGTAAAGGTATTATTGGCGCATCTTTAGGAAAACTTTTGCGTGCAAGAGGATTTTCTGTTGCTATTCAAAAATTTGACCCTTATATAAATGTTGACCCCGGAACTATGAGTCCGTTTCAACATGGCGAAGTTTTTGTTACCGATGATGGAGCAGAAACAGATTTAGATTTAGGACATTACGAAAGATTTATTGATACTAATTTTTCACAACTGAGTAACGTAACTTCCGGCAGCGTTTACCAAACAGTTATACAAAAAGAACGTCGCGGAGATTATTTGGGCGCAACGGTTCAAGTAATTCCACATATTACAAACGAAATTAAATCAAGATTAGTTAAGGCTCAAAAATTCTTCAAACCTGATTTTCAGATAATTGAAATCGGCGGTACAATTGGTGATATCGAAAGTTTACCGTTTATTGAATCTATAAGACAATTTAAATCAGAAGCCGGTATTGGTAATGCAATTAATATTCATTGTACATTACTTCCATATCTTCCTACTTCCGGCGAATTGAAAACAAAACCATCTCAACACAGCGTTAATCTTTTAAGAAGCTATGGTTTACAGCCTGAAATTCTTGTTTGCAGGACTTCTAAACCAATTCCAAAAACTGAAAAAGATAAATTGGCTTTGTTCTGTTCAGTTGCAAAAGAAGCTGTTATCGAATGCCGTGATATGAAGAGTATTTATGAAGTTCCACTTGCTTTAGAGGATCAAAATTTTGCAGATGTTGTACTTAAGCTTCTTCAAGTTCCTACAAAAGCAGCAGATTTAACAAGATGGAAAGAATTAGTTGATAAAATTAATCATCCGCAAGGCAGTATTAAAATCGCAATTGCAGGGAAATATACAAAACTCTCCGACGCGTATATTTCAGTAGTTGAATCAATTAAGCATGCAGGTTACGCGAATAACGTTAAAACAGAAATCAAATGGATTAATTCAGAAGATTGCGTTAATAACGACGCTTGCAAAGAACTTATGAAAGATGTAGACGGCGTGATTGTTCCTGGAGGATTTGGTATCCGCGGAATTGAAGGCAAACTTAACGTAATTAAATACGCTAGAGAAAACAATGTTCCATTCTTAGGAATTTGTCTTGGCATGCAATGTGCTGTAATTGAATACGCTAGAAATGTTGCCGGCTTGAAGGGCGCAAATTCTACCGAGTTTGACGAAAATGCACAAATTCCTGTAATTGATTTGATGCTTGAGCAAAAGAACGTTAAAGGTTACGGCGGTACAATGAGATTGGGTGCTTACGATTGCCACCTTAAAAAAGGTACTAAAGCGCACGAAGTTTATGGCGCTAATAAAATTTCTGAACGCCATAGACACAGATACGAAGTTAACACAGATTTTATTGAAGATTTGAAAAAAGCAGGCTTAGTATTTTCCGGCATGTCTCCTGATGGAATGCTATCAGAAATCGTAGAACTTCCTAATTTAGATTGGTTTGTAGCATGCCAGTTCCATCCGGAATTCAAATCCCGTCCGGAACGCCCGCATCCGTTATTCAAAGGACTTATTGATGCCGTTGTTAAACAAAAGAATAAATAAAGGTTATAACTTAATTGTTCTAAAAATAGTAGAATACTTATGTGAACCATAATATATAACAATAGAAACAAAGTAATTTTCCAAATCATTAACTTCTAAATACGATTGAACCGGAGTTTTTCGTTTTGTACTTTTAAAATTTCCGATAAAATCTAAGAAACCCATGTGTATTTTTTGAGCTGTTGTATATTTTGGCTTCGGTATATGTTCATCATAAAAAGTTTCCGGCGTATAATCACGTTCTACCACAGGAACAATATGTTTCACCTCTCCATTTTGTTTAAACAACATAAACCAATCACCATTATGCTCTCTTGGTGTCAATAAATAATATCCAGGCTCTATTGTAATATTTTTAAAATAAAGCGGCGAATTTAGCCTAAACAGAGGATAAACAGACCAAGAAGTATCTTTCATATCATAATATTGATCAGGATCAATATCATGCAAGTAAGAAAACGTTGGCACTTCTAAATCATTATAAATTTGTGCGTAATCTTTTGTAGGTTTGGTTCTCATCGGCGGTATTATAATTTCTTCTGATGATTGCGAAGGTTGACTAACATCTTGGTGTAATATACTTGGAGTATCTTCATCCTCATCATCCAAACTATTAGGATCAATATCCTCATAAAACCCCTTTGGTGTTCCGACATAAATACCATTTGCGTTATCATCGGCAAATGTAGGTAAACAAATTAACAAAGCTAATATTATCAACTCTCTTTTTAACATATCTCTATTTTAATAGATTTATATAAGAAATCAAGATTTGCATAAAAAACTACTTATAAAAATAATAAGCGTAATATATATCTTGCAAAATAAGTTTGTTTTTGTTAATTTATATGGTGTGTGTTGTATTTTTAACCATTGTAAAAATATGTTAAGTTCATGCACTTAAACTAGCAAATTATATTTTTTTAAGGACTTTATATATATAGGGTACCAGATGGGATTTTTGTATGATTAAACCGGTAAATTTTTCAGACAATAACATAAAATTCAAAGCGAAAGCAGAAGAAAAACAAAAGATTGACGACGAGTCAACATTGCTTCCAAATACTTTGCGTACAAGAGTTTTACAAAAATATGATAAGACAACGAGTGCTTTAACTGAGTACCCTAAAAAAGGTTTGTTAGGAGATGTAAACTCAGATTTCTATGAATTTTTGTCTATGGGCATAATTCCTTATCTAGTTGGTAGCGGTATGTTCATGGCAATGTTTAATTTGTTGCATGATTTAAAACCGAAATCACAAAAAATTGCCGGACTTAACGGCAAAAATATGGCACTTGGTGTTGTACTTTACGGTTTAGGAAAAACTTTAGCAAACGATGTCGTTACTCGCCCTGTTTACTGGGGAACAGGTGTTGATATTGAAATGCCTTATAGAAACATCTCATATCCTCTTCCAAAAGAAGCTGGCGAAAATGCAAATATTTACCCAATGCGTCAACACAGAAAAGTTTACGACAGCGTTGAGTTCTTTAGAAAAGACTTGATTCAAAAAGATATAGGCGTTTCTTATTACGACAATATCGCTAAGAAATTAAATATGGGCGAAAACTTGAATGATTCAGTAACTGAAACAACTCCTATCATTCAAGGCATTGTATCATCTACAAAAACAGCTAAGAGCTTGGCATCTTACGCTTGGGCAGGTGCAGCAGTAGGACTTGCAGTACAAGACAGTTGGAGCAATTTCTTTGACGCAATTGCGAATAGAAAACGTCATATAGCAAAACCAAATGAAGGATTTGGCACAAAAATGACTGCAAGAATGAAAAATGCCGGTGAAAATTTTGTAGATATTTCAAAAACATTCGGTAAATCATTCACAAAAGCATGCAAAACATTATGGACAGGCAAAGAAGGAACTACTGGCTTTATGAAGCATGCCGGCAAAGCTTGGATTTTATTCTCAACGGCTCTAACTGTTGGTAGTGTTGCAAATGTAATATTAAAAGCGAAAAGCATGGGTAAGCTTGCAAACAAAGATATTATGAATAAAGACAAAGAAAGTACGGTGATTTAGTATGGCAATAACTCCGGTACAACCAAATATAGACAATACTAAACTTCCTTACAGAGAAGCTAAAGGCGTTATCAAAACAGATAGCGACATAAAACCACTTCCACCGCAAGGACACTTGGTACATGATACTTTGTTGTCAGTTCCTCAATATTTCTTGAAAGACATAGCCTATGATATAAAAGCTGTTAAAGACGGCTTCCAAGGTAAAGCTAACGACCACCAATTAGGCAGACTTAATGACGTAGGTTTAAAAGTTGGTGGTATCGGTATCGCAACATACTTAGCTTCAAGAACAACCAATCCGATGGCTAGAACAATGGAATACTTGGGGTTGGGCGCATTTCTAACTTCTATGTCTTTATTCCCTAAAGCGTTTATCAATGTTCCATCAAGAATTACACACGGATTCTCTGTTGGTAAAGAATATATTGATGACCAAGGTCGTAAAAAATCTGTATTCCAAGATAGCAACTATATTCCTATGGATATGTACAGAGGCGAATTCCCTGGGGAAGATTTGGATGTAATCGGCGACAGAATGGGAATTCCTAGAGGAATTAAAAACCGTAACGACTTAATCAAAGAACAAATGAGAAAAGTAGCAACTCAGGATAATACATTATGGATGTTAACTGCAGGTTTTGCAACTCCGGTTATGACAGCTTTAATTTGTTGCGGATTAGAAAAAGTTATTGCGCCTGCCATGGAAAAGGCAAGAAACATGAGATACGATTCTAAGATTTCTCATCTCGCTAAAGAAACTGCCGGCATGACACTAAAAGCCAATGAAATTCCTGCTAATAAATTAAGCAAAGAAGTTGGTAAAATTTTAAATAACTACAAAGGTCAAGAACTTCCAAAAGCGGAATTAGACAATATTGTTGAAATGCTATCAAAGAACTTGGATTACAAAATTTCAGAAGGTATTAAAGAAGATTTAACAAATATTTTTGAAAAATCCGAAAAAGCTTATGCCATAAATGATAAAACTGCAGAAGAAATCATTACAAATATAAAAAATAACATTCCTAATAACAACAAACCTTCTTTAGAAAAAGTTTTTGTTCCGACAAAAGAAGAAATCACTAAGATTTTAGGCGATTCAAAAGAAATTTCTCAAGATAAATTGTATCAAATCAAAGGCGATTTGAAAAAATTATTCGCAGAAAAAATTGCCCAAGAAACCGGCATGCAAAAATCATATTTGAAGGCTTATGAAAACACTGTAATTGAAAACATTTCTAAATCAATTCAAAAAAATCCTTCAAGATTGGTTAAAGAAAATCAAATAAAATCAGTCGAAAACTTTGCTAAAGTAATCGGTGAATTTAAAGCTAACAATAAAGCGTTGGATAAATGCAAAAACTTTAAAGTAGAACACGCTCCACAAACGGTTTTGGCACATGAATACGCTAAATTTGAAAGCGCATTGTTAGATATCTTAGGCTTCAAACACAAAGATTTGAAACAAATGCGTCAGTCAGATGAACTTACAAAAGAATTTTTAGATAAAAAATTAACAGAACTTACTAAAAACGAAGAAGCTTATAACAAAGCTATCTCTAAATTATCCAAAGTTATGGCAGAAATGGATCATACTCTAAATGGTAATAAAGATGCATTAAAAGATTTGATTACCGGCGTTGAAAACAATTTCAATAATACTGCAAAACGTTTAGACGGATTAGGAAGCTTCAAAAACACAATCGACAAATTAGTAAAAGAAGATGTTAAAACACTTTCTAATTCAATTAATTCAAAAGAAGAATTGTTTGATTTGCTGGACGGATTAGCTAAAAATACTGTAGACGGCAAAACAGGTGTAGAAAGAGCTAAAGAATTCGCAAAAGGTGTCGGCTCTGCAAAACATGATGTAATTTCAAGAATTATTGACAGATACCAAGGTGTAAATAATTCGTTCAATAGAATTTTGCACACAATGGATATGTACAAACGCGGAGTTCCTGCTGACAAATATGGTCAAGACCTTGTAAAAATGGGTAAAGATGCATTATTGGGTGCTACTTCTGCAAATCAAACATTAAAACTTAATACTGTTAATAATCCTGAATTATATAAAGATATCATTCAAACAACATGGAGAATTGACGGCAACCCTAATGAATTAAAAGCAAAGGGTTATATTACAGAAGCTACTGATAAAGCTATTGGCAATGCATCAATTAAAGAACGTTTACAACATTACATCGGAAGATTTAAAAATGTTGTTGGAAATAACACAATTGATTTCACAAAACCTGAACATAATTTTAACGTAGATATATTAAAAGGTTACCAAAAAGGTTCAAAAACAAGAATGGCAACTTTCAATTTAGTAGCACAAAACCCTGTTGAATTTGTAAAAAATGCCGCTGAAAGAAGATACGGTAATCAAAAATGGGCTAGAACCGCAGGAGCAATTTTTGGAACTGTTGCTGCCGTAACAATTGCAGCACAACTTTGTTTCGGCAAAATCAGAAATCCGCATAACATAGAAAAGAAGGTAGAAGATGGCAGCAATAACTAATATTTCAGCTGTTAATTTCAGAGCAGCAGCAAATTATCAAACCCCAATTAAACCTGATACAAAAGAATATAATGTTCAGGACAAAGAGGTTACAAATAAATATCTTCAAAACCTTGCTTTGATGAATGCAGCGGGTGTTAAAAAAGTTAACTTGAATTCTAATGCTCAACAACCTTATAAAAATAATTTGAGAACAATGATTCAAAATAACGAATCTGTTATGATGGCAATTGTTCCTAGAACATTTACTGCAAAAGATTTAAACGGTGATGATATCGTTGTTTTAAAAGATGGCGAAAAGAACGGAACATTCTTGAGTGCGATTGACAGATTGGATGAATTAAAAAATGATGGAATTAATACTATCCACATTCTTCCAATTCACCCACCGGGAAAGAAAAATGCTCAAGGCACAGCAGGCTCTTGTTACGCACCTGAAAAATATGTAACAGACGATGGTCATTTGGCAATTGATCCAATGTTGATTGACAAAAATGATCCGAGAACACCGGATGAACAGTTTAAAGCTTTAATTGATGAATGCCACAAACGTAATATTAAAGTAATGCTAGACCTTCCTAGTTGCGCATCAGTAGATATGTTTGAAGCAGAACCTGAATTAATGGCTTACGGAAGAAACGGTGAAGAAAAAACTCCTCAAGGTTGGACGGATATCAGAATGTTTGAACCTTGGGCTGATGAAGCTGAAAGGACTTTAAATCCTGCTTTAATGGAAATGCACAAACAATTTGTTGATTCTTGCATTGACTTAGGCATTGACGGTATCAGAGCCGATGTAGCAAGAGCGAAACCTACAGAATTTTGGGATAAATTAATTTCTTATTCCCACAAAAAAGATCCTGAATTCGCTTGGTTAGCTGAAAGTTACACTTATGAATGTGCTTCACCAATGGTTAATATGAATTATGATAGACCTGAAGACTTGTTAAACGCAGGATTTGACGAATACTACGGTCAATACCACATTTTCCATGATTGGAAAAATGCAAGTGAATTTAACGATTACATTAAATTTAACCTAGACCTTTCACACAAATTGCCTGCCGGTAAGAGCGTAATAGGTTCTTTCTTAACTCACGATGATAGCACATCAATGATTCACGGTGGAGAAAATTTCTGCAAATTAACAACAATTTTACAATCAACAATTCCAATGTGCAATCCTTATTATATCGACGGTTTCCAAACGGGTGATTATTATGATTACAAATACAGAAACAAAGATAACGTAGAAACTTGGACTACAAAGGCTGATCCTGTTACCGGTCAACAAGTTCCAAAATATGATATGAACGAACACCAATACAGATTAGCATTGTTCAATATTTCAAGACAACCTGGCGGAGATTGCCCTGATATCGAAAGAGTAATGAAAGGTGCTATGGAAATGAGAGCCAAAAACTTAGATGTTTTGGCTAACAGAAACAGTAGCTTTATTGAATTTGATAAACGTGAAGACAAAAACGACCAAATTATAACTTACGCAAGACACAATAACGGAAGAACAATCTTAGTTGTTGCGAACAAAAATCCAAATAGAAATGTATCAGGAATTATCGAAATCCCCGGATTAAAGGCAGACCAAAAACTTGTAAATATGGTTCCTGAATACGGCGAAAAGAGCGAATTCCAAGTTGACGCTAACGAAATGAAAGTTAATTTAGCTCCGGCTGACGCTTATGTATTTGAAATTGATACTCCAAATATTGAAGAAGATAGAAAAGGACACGTTTACAAACAAAAAGTAAATGACGAACATTAAATAAACCGTACGACAAAATGCAACAATTCCCTCATAAATATAAGGGGATTGTTGCATGCTAAAACATAATAAAAACGGAACTAATTTATAAACTAGTTCCGTTTTTATCATAATCTTTCAACTTACTATCTTGGAAATATTTGTCTTATATATTTACCGTTAGCTTTCCAAAACCCTTGCTCTTCGTAAGCCAAATCAACTACAGGTTTTTGATTTTTTGTTTTTGCTACAACTTGTTTACCAACTTTTTTAATTGGTAAAGCTGAAATAGGGCTAATTTTTGACATATTATTTAAATTCCTTTCTATTATAGAAAAACTCCTAAAAATAAAATTTGCTATCTTTAGACTTTTCTATTCTTCCGGAATCTCTATTTCTACATCATCAAGATCTTCTTCTTTTTTGATAATTTCAATAACATTTTTTGCCATTTCTTTTGCTATAACACTTCTTGTTGATGCAGGACAATTTTGAAGTAAACTAATAGCAGTTCTTAGTGTTCCATCAATATCATACCAGCGGCCATGCTTAGACTCATCCATCATATCTTCTGTTGCAGAAACAATATCCTCTACAGACTCATATTCTGTGCTGGAAAGATGATGTTCTGTAATAATTTTAATAAGGTTTAGAGCCACCTTTATTTGAGTTTCATCATCAGATTCTTCTAGGGTTTTCATCGCAGAAGATAAAACAGGGTCTTTGTCATACCAACGTCTTGCATTTGTTGTAAATTCTTCCTTCATAAAAACCTCCTTCTAACACTATCACAAGTCAATTATACTATAGATTTCGTGATTTGTAAAATGAATTTCAAAATCGCGTTTCAGTCATTTACAATATAACGAGGTTACTAAAATTGACTTTAGACTTAAGTTGAACTACAGTTGCGCCGCGAGCGTTTTTTAGCGAGCGTAAGAGTGCAAGCTCTCTAACGCTCACTATCGCAGCTAATCGCTGCACGTTCGCGGTACAAATGCGTTCAATTGATGAAAATCATCATGGATAATAGTACCTTACAGGCGAGAGCTAGGGTGAGGTGTCTTTAGGTCTAAAAGCCTTGGCTTGCATTAACAATTGTATTATAAAGAGCACGTTTTCTTAATGAAATAGGCAATGTTCTAAGCTCAATACCTTTGTCAATAAGCCTCATAGTATTATTAGAAACAACATCCTCTATTCTACTGGTTGTATTTGCAGGTTTTCTCAATAAGTTTGATATAATCAAATCTAAATCATTTTCAGATGTATAAGGTCGTTTTAGCATTATATTATCCACATAACTCTTATCATTTACAGAACAAACGTGACCATTTACCATAACATTAGAACATATATAACCACAGTCCGCAAAATGATTTTCTACCTTGATGATATTATTCATTCTATCAGTTATTGTATAAGATATCAACTCATTTTTTTCACTAATTTTATCAACCTTAATTTTTTGCGAAGAATCTTCATATTCAACAACTCTATCAAGAATATCATATTCATATCTTTGTTTAGTTACCATACCATTATCGACCGAAATATTACGTTCAATGATTCTTCCAAAAGTGTCGTATTTATATCCTACTAATATATTTTTAGTCGGAGTCTTTTTACTAATCCTATTTATTTTTTTAACTTTATTATATTCATATTCAAAACAACATAATAAACTACCATCTTTTTTCATAATACTTTTCGAAATAAGCAAATCATCTTTGTACTCAGATGAAGAATATAAAAAATTCTGTCGATATTGATTGATTTTATAAACACTTGAACCGGAATAAAATTCAGTTCTTACTAAATCATTATCATCTGTATAATAATTTATTGAAACTAAACGTCCAAAAGAATCGCGATTAGCTTCTATTTTGGGCAAAATTCCAACATCAACAACTGTATCATTTTCATCAAGATTATAATAACTATTTAAATCTTGCGGGATAGTAAAACAAAGGTTTAATCTATTCATTAAAACTCCAATTAATGTGATATTAAATTTTACTCTCCTCATATATATAAAGTATATAAATATTTAATAATTGCCTTATTTGATGAAATTGTTACAAAACTAAATATTTAATTTATATCCGCCACCATAAATTGTTTCAATATATTTTTTCCCGTCTGCAATTTTATCGATTTTACTTCTTAAATGACGAATATGAACTCTTATCGTTTCAACGTTATCGTCAGGTTCATATCCCCAAATTTCTTTTAATAAACGCGCTCCCGATACCATATTTCCATGATTTTGGAACAACAAATTAAATATATCAAATTCTATTGGTGTAAGTTTTTGTACCTTTTCATTAATTTGAACGCTGTAAGTTTCAGGCAGTAATGTAACTTCTTTATAAGTTAAAAGTTCTCTTACTGCTAATGATTTTGGAATTTGTTTTGTACGTTTTAATAAAGCACGTACACGTACAATTAATTCATCTATTTCAAACGGTTTTGTTAAATAATCATCAACCCCTATATTAAATCCGTTAACTTTATCATTAAGTTCAGATAATGCCGTAAGCATAATAATTGGAGTTTCTGCAATCTCGGGACATTGTCGAATTCGTTGAGCAACCGTAAAACCATCAACTTCCGGCATCATAACATCCAGAATAATCAAAGAAGGTTCTTCTTGTTTTGCAAGAGCAAAACCTTCTACACCATTGAATGCTTGCACAACTTCATAGCCTTGAAGCTCTAAATTTATTTTTATAAGTTCGTTTATTGCATTATCATCATCTACTACAAGAATTTTTGTCATTTAATGTTTCCTTTTTATTAACAGTAGATTGCTTCGTCACTCACGCTCCTCGCAATGACTCGAAATGACACTTTCAAGAATGCCGTCATTGCAAGAGAACCTTTGGTTTTCGTGGCAATCCATTATACTCTGCGATTCTTCTCCACTTTCCAACAATTGTGAAGGAATTTCCTTATTAGTACTTATACCATAATCTTTTAAAGCTTCAACCTGTGAAAATAAACTTGGTTTATTTTTATTTCCGCGTCTAAATCTGTTAATCGTCGTATTTAGTCTTTTATTCACGTCGTCAAAACGTTTTTGGACATCAACTAAATCATCGCAAAATTGTACGAATGTTTCAAAAAGATTAGTTCCTGCTTGGACGATATGATTAACACATTCACATTGTTTTTGTTGCGCGAAAAGCTGATTAACCAATCTTATTGTTGCAAGCAAACTCGCTGTTCCTACTATGATAACGTTAGATTTATACGCAAAATTAATCAAATCAAAATCTTGATAAAGAAGTTGCAAAGAAGGTTCTACCGGCATGTACATAAGAACAAAGTCCGGTTGCCAAAGATTTTCGGCAGCTTGGTAATTTTTATTTGATAAATCCGTAATTCTTTTTCTGACTTCAGACTTAAAATCCTTGATTTTATCTTTATCATCCGCGCAAGCAAGGTAACTTGTAAGCGTAACTTTAGAATCCACAATAACATGCCTGTCATCAGGTAAATTAATCACCACATCGGGCCTTATAACATGCTCTTCTGAATCAGACAAACATTCTGACGTTGTTACGAATTGCTTTGAATAATGTATCCCTTCTTTCATACCGCAAGATTGCAAAATCGTATCTAAAAGATTTTCACCAAAAGCACCTTTAACGTTTTGATTTTTAGTAAGTGCCTCTGTTAAATTTTTCGCCTCTTGTGCAATAGTTGCACTGTTTTTCTCCAAATTCAAAATCTGTTCTACAATCTTAGTTGTGTTTTCGACGCCTGCGAGATTAAACTTTTCAACCTTAGCTTTAAATTCACCCAGTTCATTCTTTAGAGGCATGATTTTTTCTTCCAAAGCTTCTCGATTTTGTTTTCTTAAATCTTCTTGTTCGCGCATAATCGCTTCATTAGCTATCTGCACAAAATCACGTTTTATAAGTTCTTGTAAACTTTCATAATTTTTTGATTCTGCGCGCAAACGAATAAGCTCTTCTTTTTCAGAGCTTTGTTTTTTTATAAAAAATAAAGATGTTACTGATGCTGCAACAGTTGCACCAATAATGAATGAAACGATATTTTGCATTATATACCTTTTTAATTACCCCTACCCCTTGAGTTAGGGTCGAAATCTACGATTTCGGGGTGGAGTAGTTTTTGGGTAAAATAAAACCCCGCCCCTGCATTTCTAGCTTTCGCAAAAGCTTAAGCAGAACTGCTTCCCCGCCCTCAAGGGGTGGGGAAAGTAATATTATCTTCTGTCTTGCAATTTAGCCAATAATCTCAAGATTTCCATGTATAACCAAACCAACGTTACCATTAACCCAAACGCGCCAAACCATTCGTAATCTTTTGGCAAGAAGTTTTGAGCACCTTTTTCAATAAAATCAAAATCGACAATCAAATTAAGAGCTGCAATTACACAAATAACCGCGCTTACTGCTATGCCCATTGTTGAAGAAGAATTTAATAATGGCACTTGCATATGAAAAAAACTTCCGATAAAGTTTATTAAATATATACCAGCAATAGAAAGTGTTGCTATAAAAATTACACTTCTAAATTTATCAGTACAACTGATAATATTTGCTCTATATAAGATTAGCATTGAAAATAATGCTGCAAAAGTTCCAGCTACAGCTTGAGAAACTATCCCCGGATAAGAAGCTTCAAATGTTGCAGAAATTCCACCTAAACAAAGACCTTCTGCTACAGCATAAACCGGCACCAAATACTTATTTCTTGTAAAAGAAACGATTAAAGCAACTATAAATGCTACAATACCGCCTCCTGCTGTTAACATCATTGCTAAATCGGTATATCCTGCTGTCATTCTGCTCCAAGTAAATGCAGCACCGGCAACTACCAATAAACCAAGAAACGCCGTAATTTGAATTGTTCCGTTAACGGTCATTGGTGCGCCGTCTAAAACTCTTTCTTGTTCCGTAAATTTTTCATTTAATATAGGGTTAGCCATATATCCTCCTTCTCTAATATCCTTGATGTAATTATAACATATTTTTAACCCTGTAATTAATAAACTTAATTTTTTATTAATAACTATTAAGGGTAATTGTAACAATTTATAAAATATTTGTTACAATATAGCAAATATTTATATTCAGAATACTTTATTCACATGTAGAATAGTAGTCTTTGGCAGGTTTTGTTTGAAAATATATAATTCAACAATTCAAAATATTACTGGAAATGATAAGCAAGAGAAGCAACAAGTTGCGTTCAAATCGGGCTTAACCACAATTCTTAACAGTTCCGGAACAATTATGCAAAGTGTAGAAAATGGAGGCTTCTTAGCATCATTTTTAATTCAGGATGGAATTGGCATGACCGTTCCACGTACTTGCGCAGGTTTTTTAAGGGATAAAGAAAAAACAGGTCATTACAATACACAAGAAGGCTTGGAAGTTCTTGGCAGAGAAGGTTTAACCGGTCCTTGTATGATGGCTGTTGCGCCACTATCATTACTTTTAGCTGCAAAATTTGGACGTTCTACTAGTGTTAATACACAATTAATCAAACGTTTTGGTAATAGTTTAAAAGAAATTTTGTCAAAACCTGAATTTGATAAAACTTTATTGAAAGACGCTAATAAGTTTAAATCAGAATTTTATAAAGCTAATATTGAAAAAATGTTAACAGAGTCTCTAGGCAAAGAAAATACAACAAAAGAGTCTGTTGACTACATAATGAAACAGATTGCGAATATGGAAAACATTCCGGCAGGCACAAAATTAAAGAAATTCCGCGGAAAAGCAACATATCGCAATGAGTGTATGCAAAATATCATCGAGCATATTAACAATATCAAATATTCAAAGAGCGATGATTTGAATATGCTTCAAAAAGTTAAATTTGGAAATGAAAAATTAGATAGCATAAAAAACTTCAAAACTAAAGATGCGATTGATGCTATGATAAAATACACAGACGATGCAATTGTAGCCAACAAACATTTAGACAAATTAGATGCATTAGAAGCTGAAAGTATTAAAAATAAGTCATTAGCCAAAAGAATGATTACTAACGTAGCAATGATATTCACCACTTTAGGCGTATTATCAGTCTTACCTAAAATTTATGCCAGAGGCGAAACTGCTCCCGGGGCTAGAAAAACGACAAATGTAGAAGACAATAATTCTGATAACAATTCAGAAAATAATGTTTCATTTAAAGGTAAAGGAAACCCCGGTTGGTTAGAACGCCTGGGAAAATTAATCGGTAAAAATAATAGCGATTTTGCTTCTCACGAACTTGAATATAACGGACATAACTTTACAAATACTTTAATGGCAGGACTTTCCGTTTTTGGTTTGCTAACACCTAGATGTATACATGCTTATAAAAGAGCACAAAAAGATGAAAATGGTAATAAAGATTTAACAGAATTATATGAAATTCTATTAAGAGATGTATCTTCAAGCCTAGCTGTAGTATTTGCGGTTCCAATGTTGACAAGAGCATTTGTAACAAGCTATGAAAAGAAACTTGGATTTGTCTTAATGCATAAAGACCGAAACAAAAATGGTTTCCAAACCGCATTAGATTTAATGAATCCGTATACAAGAACACATGTTCTTAGTAATGCCGAAATTACGGCTTTGTATGACAATGTAAATACTAAAGATAAAATGTTGAACTTCTGTAAATACATTGATAAAAATGGTGGAGATTTAGCTAAGGTTATTTCAAAATCAGAAAATGTAGAAGCTATGTTTAATCCATCTACGCTTGATTTAAAATCATTAGAAAAATTAGAAAGAAAAGATAAGAACAAGAAAATTATTTCCTTTGTTGAGAAATTCAATAAATCCGATGAAATAATCGCAAAAGTTATGAAGAGTGCAGGCAAAGGTCGCAGTAATAAGATTGCAGCATTTGCTCGCGGCTTAAATTCTATGCCCGGATTGTTAACAACATTCTTAGTTTCACCATACTTGTTAGGCTGGTTTATCCCTAGATTGACTTATAAAAATACAAATAGAATTCACGAAAAACAAGATAGAGAACACGCTATAAAAAATCAACAAAACCTATCAACAAATGCATAAGTTTTTGAAATGTCGAACGGGCTTTGCAAATGCAAAGCCCGTTCAATAAAACTTAATTCATACTCCCAAAATCTGTACTTAATCTAAGCAAGACCCAAAGCCTTTCTGTACCAAGAAAATGACTCTAATTCTGTACCATTGAACGTAGTTTTTAATTGTTGTTTCTTCAAATAGTTTTCGAATTCGTCATTAAATGCAGATTTAACCGTTTTGATTTCCTTAGAGATTAGTTTCATAATTTCTTCTCCTATATTTAAGTAACACACAATATATAATAACCAGTTAATTTCTACATATTTTATGCGACTATTTTAGCACAAATTTAGAGACTTAGCAATTGATATGTAAAGAATTGTAATAGAAAATGGGAAAAATCATCCTTTAGAATAAGGAGTATATAATCATATAGAATAATTATATATAATCAATTAGCATGCTCTTTTTTTTAAATCCCATCCATGTAGATGATTTAATTAAACATTTGCTAAAGATAAATTTTTCTCAGCCGAATAAAAATATATAGAAAAATTTTGTTTGGAGAAAATATGACAAATACCCCGGTTATAACACTAGCAACTGATGCTGGAATTCTTTTAAAAGAAGCACGCGAAGCACACGAAAGATTTTTAATAAAACAACAAGATTCTGACTTAGAAAGAGCTATTGAATGCTATATCGATGCAATCAAAGCAAACCCTTCTGCCTCCGAATCATATTATAGATTAGCCAGTTTACTTTTAATAAAAGGTCAAATTTCAGTAGAAGGAGCTTTGGAACAGTGTAAAACCGCCATTAGCTTAGAACCAAACAATGTAAACGCGCATATTTATTCAGGATATTTTCAATGTCTTAATGGAAATTTTGAAGAAGCTGAAAAAGAATTTCACCTTGCTGTAGAAAATTCCGGTATGAATTCTGCACGCCCTAGATTATTTTTGTCGAAAGTTTTATTTTCTCGTTTAAAAAACAACAAATCATCCGTTAAAGATGTAATGAAATTTTTATATTATTTTCTATCAGGAAGCATGATGATTATGTGGGATTGTCCATCATTAAAAATGTTTTGCAAATTTTTAGCAAACGATTTTTCTGTGTTCTCTTATAAAGCTTTGGGTGAAACGTTTGAAAAAATGAAACTTTTCCCATCTGCTTTAGAAGCTTATTCTAAAGGTTTAGAAAAAACTTCACAGGGAAATCTTTTTTATCAAAAAATGGGCGATTTATCGCTAGAATGTAACGATATTGAAGCAAGTTTAGAATGCTATAAAAAGGCTTACGAACTTAATCCTAATGATAGAGAAGTCTTGATTAAACTTGCAACAATTAATCAAACTTATTACCCTGAAAATACTGATATCACAATCGATTATTACAACTCACTACTTGAATTTGGCATAGATTTAGACAAAATTTACTACGAATTAGGACATTTATATTTGAATAAGTCTGATAAAATTCATGCAGTAACAGCGTTTAAGTTAGCGCAAGAATTAAACCCTGAAAATCCATACTATAACAATTCTTTGGCTTATGCTTATATTAAAGCCGAACTTTATGATGACGCAATTGAGTATTACCAATTGGCAATTAAACTAAATCCTGATGCGGAATGGACTTCAATCGTGTGTCATGCGCTCGGTGCTATTTATGCTGAAATTAAAAATAATTTTGAAGCAGCAGAAGCTACATTCAATGCCGGTATTGTACTTGATCCTAATAATGTTGATATTCAACTTTCATTGGGTGATTTGTATATGGCACAAAATGATTTGGATAGAGCAATCAAAACTTATTGCGACGCAATTGCGGTTGAACCGGAAAATTATTTGACTTATGCAAAAACAGGTTTAGCTTTGTGGGAAAAAGATTATTTAGAAGAATCCATTGTTGCATTCCACAAATCAATTGAATTAAATCCAAATTTTGAAATTGCACAAAATAATTTGGGCGTTGTATACTTGGATGGAATCGGTGACCCTAAAGAATCTGTAGAATATTTTAAGAACGCCATTGACATCAACCCAAATTATACTTTGGCTTATTTTAATTTAGGTAGAGCATACCAAGCGCTTGGAGAAAAAGCACTTGCTGCCGAATATTTTCAAATGACATTAGATTTAAACAAAATTACTCAAGAAATGTCAGATAAAGAAATCAGACAAAGATTGTACGATTTGTTTGAATAATATTTATGAATAAACAAATGGTGGGCCGTTTTTGATTTCAAACAAGATATTATCGGCAATGATTTTTAATTCTTCTTTTGATTTACCGGCTTCTTTTTGTATATAGAATTCATCGCAAAGCGGTTCGATTGCCGATTCTTTTTTTGCTTTAAAATTTCTAAGTTCAGTAGAAACAAGTCTTCTTTGCAATTCTAATTCTGTCTGTGCATTATATTTTTTAACTTGAACATCCTTTATTGCTTCTGCGGCCGTTTTTCCGCCATATGCCAATGCTGAAATTCCGGTAATTCCAAAAAATAAATTCTTAAATTGTGGATTTTTAGGATTCATTAGCCAATCATAAAAGAAGGACAAATAATCATTAACGTGCGAAAAATACGTAATTTTATTTCGACCGGAACCGCCCATCATCGGATTAACTTTTTCTGTTGCTTGATTCATGTCATCTTTCAAGTGTTTTATAAATTCTTCTTTTTCAGTCTTTGACAAATTTAACTTATTAACAACACGTTCAACTTCTTCCGGTGTTGCATAAATAGATTCAAGCATGTTAGCAATAAGCATTTTATATGCATCTTTACCTTTTAAGATTTCATAATTATTACCTTGAATATCTTCTATTGGTTTTCCTTTGTTAAAATCTTCAATAATTTTATCAATACCGAGTTTTGTATTTTTTATTCCATTTTTAATATATTCATCACTTTTTCGAATATTTCTTGTTGCAAAATATCCCAAACCTAAAATCGAAAGCAATGTAGCTCCACCTATTAACCACATTTTGTTATTATTAGTTTCTGATTGATTTTCATTTTTACCTTTGAACGCAAGTTCTTGAGAAAATATTTTTGCTTTAGACGACAACATACTTCTGATTATCTGAATTTTGCCGGAAAAAGATTGAGTTTCTACTTCAATTAAGCTTTCTTGAAGATTTTTCTGAATATCTGCTTCTTGTTTTTTTATCCAAACATCCTTAAACCCGTCAATAAAAATTTTACCCATAAAAGCCATTGATCCAAGTGTAATTACACCTAATGAAGCTAAAATCGTTTTACGATTCGGCGATTGTATCATGCTAAATATACTTTGATGAACTTCGTCATTAATACAATGATTTCTTGTAATTCCCGGAAGCAAATATTCTTTTGTATTTTCCAACTTTCCTTTAGAAAACTTTTTCATCATAGCAGTAAATCCGCCTAACAACGCCATGACACCAACTGTTGCAATACACAGCGGGATTAAAGGATCTTTTTGCTTAATTTCCTTTTCATAAACCTTTTGCGGCATTTCAATATTTGTCTGAGAAATTATTAAAGTATCACAAGTTTCATCAAGACTTAAAAGCGGATCTTTGATAAACGAATTAACAATAACCCCTTCTTTTACATTAGAATCATTGCGTTTTTGCGTATTCGTCATATTTTTCTGATGCCTTGTAGCTTCAGCATCTTGATTAATTTTCGGTATCATCTTTTTTCTTTTTTCTCAGTTTTTGAATGAATGTTTTTAAATTAAAAATCTTTTTATCTTCGTCTATTTTTTTATCGTCATCTTTTGTTTCATCTTTTTTGAAAATCTTAAATAAACTTTCAAACTTTGATTTTACAACACTTACAAATTCTGAAACTTTTTTTTCGACAAAGGCTTTGGCTTCACCGAATATGGCGTTCAGTTTATCTTGGATATCTACGATTTTTTGTTTAAATTGGGCTATTTTTTCACTAAAATTAGCAACTAAATTAGGGATATTCTTGATAAAATTTGTGATTGGAACGACGATATTAACGATTGTATATGCAACAGGCTTTAAAATAAAGCTATTTGCTATTTTGTTTGCAAAATTTAACATATTTTGTGCCACTTTTTCTAAATTTTGTTGAAAGGCTAAAACTGCTTCGGCGTGTTGCTTAAGATTGTTTTCGTGAGCTTCAATCCTTGCTTGCCTAGCTTTCATCATAGCGCCTATCATAGCACATTGATGATAACTCATTTCTCCGGCTTTTTGCGGGCGTTCACCTACACGCATAGAACCACCGCCACCCATACCCGAACAAATCGGACAAGCTGAAGGCGACATTCCATGTGGGCATAGTCCTGAACTTGCTTTATTTATACTTTGTACTGCGTTTGACAATTGAGTTATCCTTTTTTATTTACCCCTTTACCACTTTATCCCTTTACCCCACCCCGAAATCAAAGATTTCGACCCTCCCTCAAGGGGAGGGTAAAGGCGCACGAATCAAAGTTTCTTTCCCTTCTCAGACAAAAGGCGAGAGGTGAAACTACACATTAACTTACATGCAATACCATGAATCGTGGTTTGCATAAAATAATACGTAGTATTCCGACTTTAACGGTTGCGGCACAGCTGCGGATTTTCACCGCGTTTTCCTCGTTATTCAATTTCTTCTATCGTAAAATAAGCAAAGGTAAATGTCAAAAGCGATTAATCATCATCTTTTTCAGATGCGCGTTTCAATATATTTGAATCAAGTTTCTTTTTGCCATATTTTTTATGTGAAACATCCATGAGTTTTTCACTCGGGCGTTTACTTTTTCTCTTTTTAGGCAATTGTTCTTTAGCTTGCAAAACGTTCCCTGCTAATTCTCTATACCACATAGACCAAAGAATTGAGCGCAATGGTAATGTATATTGGATTAGAATTTGTGCAATTATAGTTTGAATAGTAAATAGCGCAATATTTTCTTTTGGAATATTAGGAATTCCGTATATTTGTAAATTCAAATCCGGCAATTGATTTATAATTGGCATTATTAAATTTGCCAAAAAGGTATTAATATTAGCGATATCAAAGACTTTTATTACGATTTGCGGAATAAATAAATAAGTTAAAAGCCCTGCAAATGCCATTAACATAAACGTTGATGCAAAATGCCCTTTAACAAGCTCTAGACTTCTTTTTACACATCCAGCCGGAGATAATTCGGGTTCGAACGTAAACACTTGAAAGACAAGCACAAAATAGATTGCAAGAATTCCACAAACAACCCAGAATAGCGGACAAATTGCAATTGTTGAAAAAATACCAAATAAAAACCACAGCCCGACAAATGCAATACTTCTGCGCTTAATTAATTCTGTATGAGCATCAAAATCATACACGCGCCCACTTTTAAGCATGTTATCCAGCATTGAATTAATTGCGCCATAAGCAACCAAATAATCCCAAAAAGCTTTTATAAAAATTGCAAGTCCGGGAAGGGTTATGAGAATTGACAACAAAATTAAAGTGTTGAAATTATCAAGTGATGAATATTTTTCAAGCAAATTAGGAAGATTTTGTGTGTAGAAAAATGTTATAAGCAAAACCAAGCCCAATCCTGCGATTTGACCTAAAACCGGAAAAGACATATATTGAACGAATTTATCGAAATTCGAGAAATAAAGTCCGATTGATTCTGAAAAAATACCCAGCGGTGTTTTATTCTTTTTTGCCACAAAAATCTCCTCTTCGTCTATGTTTGTAATAAAATAATTGTAATATAAAGATAAGATTATGAGAAATTTAAGAGATTTAAAAGAAGAAGATTTTAAGAAAATAAATTTGCACATCCACACAACCTGTTCTGACGGTAAAGCAGAAGCCGAAGACATTTTAAAAAGCGCAAAAGAGCAAGGTTATGAATTAATTGCAATAACTGACCATAATACAATAGAAGCACACAAACGAATTCAAGATGATATATTGATGACAGGTGTGGAATTTGATTGTTGGTGCGGATATGTTTTTATACATTTGCTTGCCTATGGAATTGATATTCATAATGAAGAATTAGCGCAGTTTATGGCAAAAACTAAGGCTGAAACGGAAGGAGATTTAATTAGACTTTTTTCTACAAGAAATGTACCAAAACTAATTAAAGCTATCCATAATGCAGGAGGAATAGCAGTTCTTGCACATCCTGCGTGTTATTGGGCAATTAGCCTTGAAAATTTAGTAAAAAAACTTATCTCTTATGGGCTTGACGGAATTGAAGTTTATTATCCGTATCCAAGATTTAGAAAAATTGTAAAATTCCATTCGTCAAAAGATGTTAGAAAAATTGCCGATAAGTATCCGCAACTCATTAAGACAGGCGGAACCGATTTCCATGGAATTAAATTTTGATAAAGACGCACTGTAATTACGAAGGAAGCCTCATGCCTCGTAAAATACAATTACTCGGCATCTTCTTTTTCTTCTTGAGGTTTAATTGGTTGTGGTTTTGTCATTACGCTTATAATACTCAAAGCAACCATAATCAAAATTAAAACCGCAATATATATAAAATAATTCTTTAAAGTACCAGTAAAATATGTAGCAACAGCTCCACCAACAATAGCAACAGAAGTCAAAATTGCAACCGTTTTCTTCTGAGAAAACCCAGCTTTTAAAAGTTTATGGTGAATGTGCTCAGCATCAGCCACAAATGGAGATTTACCCTTCATAATTCTTCTTAAACTTGAATAAGTAATATCCATAATTGGAACAGCTAATACCAAAAATGGCAATAACACTGCTAAAGCCGCGCCTTTCATTACGCCTGCAATTGAAAGTGTTGCAAGCAAGAATCCGGAAAATAATGCGCCGGAATCACCCATGAAAATTTTCGCCGGATTAAAATTAAAAGTAAGGAAAGCAAGCATAGAGCCTGCTAGGATAAATGCGATTAATGCTGTAATTGGTTGAGCCGGAGTGATTGCAACCGCAATTAGAGCTAAAGTTATTGAACTAACTGTAATAACAGAGCCTGCAAGCCCGTCTACGCCGTCAATAAAGTTTACGGCATTTGAAATTCCTACAATCCAAAGAAGTGTTATCGGATATGAGAAAATTCCCAAATGAATTACCCCACCGAACGGATTAAATATTGTATCAATCTGAACGCCAAGTAAATAAACTATTGTAGCGATTGATAATTGTATTACTAATTTAAATTTTGCATCAAGATTATAAACATCATCAACAAGTCCTAATAAGAACATTAATGAACCGCCTAATAGAATGCCGGAAAGCAAGCTTCCATAAGGATAATAACTTAATAATACCAAGAATAAAAAGGTTAGCATGGCACTTGACCAAATTGCAACACCGCCCAATCTTGATATTGGCACTTTATGGATTTTTCTTGCATTCGGTAAATCTACCAAACCTTCTTTTTGAGAAAATTCTATTACAAAAGGAACAATAAATACCCCAATTAAATAAGAAATAAATGCCCCTATAATATGTGCCTGTGTAAGTTTTATAATCATAATTTTCCTTTGTTTTTTCTTTTATTATACCAAATAAAATATAAGGTGCAATTTGTTTATTAATGATACAAAATAAAAAGCCGAGTGTGTCCACTCGGCGAATCCCTATATTACTTAATCGTAGTTTACTTAATCGTATTATACTCCGTTTGGGCGTTTGCCCTTGAAATTGTTTTGGGGTGGAAGATTTGCCCCTAACCCTCTCCCACAAGGGGCGAGGGAACATACTCTCTGGTAGTTGTTACATTGAGGATGACTTGTAGTTTTTGTTTTTACTTGTAGTTTCACAAATGTCATCCGACCCAATGACTACGTACGTAGTACTACTTAATCACTGTAAAGAACTTGAATTCAGCAGGCATAAGTTTTCCGAAAGAAAGTGAATTTGTTGCTGCCACGAATTTTTCTTCGATATAATCTTTACCATCAAATCTGAATTCTGAAACGATTGAATAGTCGCAAGAAAGTTCAATTGTTTTGTCGAAAACTTCTCGTCCTTCTCTTTCTTCGTCCCAAGAATTTTCACCTTCTTCAACTCTAAACTTTTCAGTTGGTGATTGATAGTTAGCAACTACAAGAATTGAATTCTTTAATCCTTCTTTTTGAATTTGCCATACTACAAATCCATCTTCATCTTGTCTTATAATATGAGCTTCACCGTCAGTAATTACAGGACAATTTTTTACAAATCTGTCAATAGCGTCAAATTTTGCAAAGAAATCGTAGTCTTTTGCTCTTGGCATTGAAACTTCATTTCCGATTACAGATTCCATGCCTGTTTTTGTGAAAGATTCGTCACCGTCAATGTACATTACAGGTCTTTGAGCGTTGCGTCCTCCTGGTAAGAATTTAAACTTAAACCATTTGAACAAAGCACCCTGTTGACCTAATTGCCCCGGGAAGCGGTCAAACGCTTCAAATTCACCGTCTTGATTATTATAAGTTTTCAAAATTGATAGTGGAGTTGATTTTTTAGAAGTTGTATTGTAATTTGCAAGTTCTAAATTTTCTTCTGCAATAACTTCTGGAGTTTTGTAGCTTTGAGCAGGAATATCGTTACCCCAAAGAACATCGAAGTTCATATCTTCGTGATATTCTTTCAATGATTTTTCACCCAACATATATTCTGCTAATGTTGCAAAATATGGAACTTTTTCTTTCATTGCAGAATTTAGCATTCCTAAAACTTTTCTTGGCGCTCTATAACTTATTGGAACACCATCTTTTTCAGAAACTTCATCAACAATGTGATCGATGTGGTCAACTCTGAAACCATCGAAGTTAAATTCTTCTTGAAGATTTTTCATGTAATCAATAAAGAACTTGATTACATCGTTGTTATATTTACCATTTTCAAGGCATACAAAATAGTATGGAGTTTGGCAATCAAGGTTCGCAAAATGAGTCACATCTTCGCCGTCAAACTTGTAATGTTTAAATGTCGGATATGAAGCGCCTTCGCTCATTTTGTCAAACACAGGAACACCTGCTGAACACCAAGCTCCACCAGGGGCAGGCCACATACCTTCTTTAATCAAAGCTTGGATAATTTCACCTTGATTTTTAATATCATTTTCTGACATTTTTTTATTGTGTTTGTTACCTGCAACAGCATTAATAATTGATTTTGCTTTTTTGTGTAATCTGTCTTGAATGCTTTTTTCTAACATTGAATTAGATAAGAAAATTTTTGTTTCTTTTAAAAGTTCATCTAATTCATTGAAAATATTTTGATAATGTTCAGACAAATCTCCGTAGCTTTCACCTTTGATAGATTTTTTATAAATACCGCTTACAATAGCTAAATCATCTTGAGAATATTTATCTTTAAGCTCTTGCGCCACTTTATCGACATTCTTTGATAATTCTTCAATCAAAGCGTTAATATCAAACCAACGTGCGCAATCAGGATTTGTTAGAACTATTTTTGAGAATCTTCCTGTTTGTGGAAGTATATCATAAATTACAGGGTGTCCTGCAAGTTGTGTCATTTGAATAAATGTTTTAACCTGTTCGTCAGCGTTCAAACCTGTTTTTTCTAAAATATTTTTGTCTTCCAAGTTCGGGCTAACACAACTTGCTGTCGGAAGATAAGCACAACCGAATTCACGCGGATGGAACGGAATTAAATACATTGTTGTAGAAAATACGTTGTTTTCTAAATTTCCTGTAGGTAAAATCAAAAGTTGGCGCATCCAATCCATAAATTTACCTGCTTGCGTGTTATCTTTGCCTAAACCTGCAAGGTTTGTTAATTTAATATCGTGTCCTTCTTTCTGAAGCCAACTTGAATTTTTAACATTATTTCTTGCTAAAACGCTTGATTTAGAGAATTCGAAATTCCCATCTTTAAAAACTCCGTTAGCTTCCCATTTTGATTCAAGCGCAAACAAAACTTCCGCATCTGTTAATTCTTCTAACGCTTTAACTTGCGGATAAGGAAGATACCCGAATTTTGACATTGTCGTTTTTAAATATTCTTTTCTTTCATCAGAAATACTATCGAAAGAATACATTTCTTTAAGCTTAGAATAGAAACTGTTTAAATTTTCACAAGAATTTACAGTTTCTTTTTTGAACAAAAAGTCTAACATAGGGATCTCCTTCAAATTGTGATTGTTTGGATTGTATACAAGGATAATATCATGCATATATATTTTTTACAAACAAATATGCAAGTTTGTAAATTTTTGTAACAATGCAAAGATTGTCCTAATTGAAGTTTTGATGTATTATTAATCTATGAAGAAACAAGTAATAGCGTATTTGCATACGCATTGGGATAGAGAGTGGTATAGAGAGTTTGAAGTCTTTAGAATGAGGCTTTTGAGAGTGTTTGATAATATTCTCAAATTACTTCAAGAAGGTAAAATACCTTGTTTTTATTTTGACGGACAAGTTAGCGCATTGGAAGACTATTTAGAAATGCGTCCGGAACAAGAAGAATTAGTGCGCTCTCTTATAAAACGTAAAAAACTATTCATTGGCCCGTTTTACTGTCTTGTGGATGAATTCCTAACAGATAGAACTTGTTTTGAAAAAAACTTAGAAATCGGTATTAAAATTGCGCTGAAATATGGGTGTAACGAGTTTATCGGGTATTTACCGGATACATTCGGACATAGTCAAAACGTGGTTGACGTATTAAGAGATTTTGGAATTGATAAATGCGTTGTTTGGCGCGGTTGTGGCGATTTCCCGTCTGAATTCAAATGGTGCGGAATGGATACTGTTAATCTGGTTAGAGGTTATTTTAATGATGTATTTTCTGTAAATGCGCCGATTGAAAAGAAAGCTGAAATGCTTAAAAATACACTTGATTTGTTGGCTGAAAAATCCGGCGATTATATTCTTCTTCCAATTGGCGCAGATCATTTGGGAGTTGAAACTGATATTGACGTTCAGATTGAATCTATAAATGAAATTCTGAAAGAAGATTACATAATTAAACTTGGCTCACCGTTTGATTATTTTAAGCATGTCGAAAATCGATTTAAGGCGTTTGAATGGAATGATGAGCTTCGCGACAACTCTAAAACTTTTATATTGCAAGGCTGCTATTCATCAAGACTTGATTTAAAGCGTGAAAATGTAGAATGCACGTATCTTTTGGATTTAGCGACTCGATTTAAAAATCAACAAAAAGAAACAAAATATGATACATTGCTTGAATATGCATATAAAATGCTACTCCAAAACCAAGCTCACGACAGTATTTGCGGATGTTCTACGGCGGATGTTCATAGAGAAAACTTTATTCGATATATGAAAATTAAGCAAATCACAAATACAATTATAGACGAATTGAAGTTCAAAAATCATTTTGAAGAAAAGAAGATTTTAAATCTTTCAGGTCGTGTATTTTCCGGCATTGTGGAATTCGAAACAACACAAAAACTTGAAGGTTATGAAAAAATCGCCTTTAGAAAAGGTTTTGACAAGTACTTGCTGACTGATACACAGAGAATTCCTATAACCGAAGATTACACAAATATTTATACATATTTAGCAGAAGTCAAAAATCTTGAGCCAAATGAGGTTGAATATTTGATGCCAACGGTTTCAGAATCGGATTTAAGAATCGGTGATGATTTTATTGAGAATTCTAATATAGGTTTGAAAATAGAAAACGGAACAATATTTGTAAATGGCATAAAAATGTCATTAATTGATTTTGTTGACTTGGGCGACAGTTATAATTGCGGTCCAAAAGCGGACGATGCGGGAGTTGAATTCAAAATTTTGCGTTCTAAGGCTGTTTTGAAAACACCGACAAGAGCAATGTTGAAAATTGATTTTGAAGGAACTTGGGATATAATTCCGCTTTATGTAACTCTTGATAAGCATTCTGCAAGTTTGAAATTTGTTTTTGATTGGATTAACACGCAAAAAAATCATTTGCTTACTGCGTCTTTTGAGTTAGATAATCCGATTACAGAAGTCTTTTCAGAGGATATGAATCAAATAATTAAGCGCAGTTTTGAGCCGGATTATGATATTAGAAAAAATCTACCAAAAACTCGCGGTATAGAGGCTAAAACAAATACTGCACCTATGCAGAGAGGGCTTTTGATTGACGAAGAAGGTAACAATATTGGTGTTGTTACAAAAGGTTTAACACAATATGAAATCTTTAAAAACAGGCTTTATATTCCTATTTTGCGCGCAACGGGTGTAATTTCTAATCCGCAAAATCCGGCGCGCTCAACTCCTGCCGGTCCTCCTATAGAGGTTGAAACTCTGCAAATGATAGGTAATAATAAGGCTGAATTTAATGTATTTTTTGGTAACCAAAATGCGTTTTATGATACGTTAAATCAAGTTAATAGTTATGTAATTGTATAACTATTAATAAGCCTCCACCCGCGTGGCACTACTTACGGTACAATAAAAATAAAAAAGCTGGATTGCCACAGCTCTAGCGAGCTTCGCAATGACGGCACACTTGAAAGTCGGACACCAAGTCATTGCGAGGAGCAACGATTACAATTGGCGACGAAGCAATCCATAGTATTAATTCAAATTAGCATTGAATACTAATTTTTATTTTTAAGAAATTAAATGTTATATTTTACATTTCATGTATATTTATTTTATCAGGAGTTTTTAACGAATAATCATAGCTGTATTGTCCACCACAATAACTTTTAATCCCTCTTGCTACATTTCCACCGGTACCTCTTAATTTAGTTTTAAAAAAGAGAATTCCAACTTGTAAACCTAGTTCTACGTTTGTTTGTATAGCACTATACAATTTTCCAGGAGTTTTATATTTACCTTTCAATTCTTCAATAAATCGAGCATCGGATGAGGATTTATCTTTGTATAGAGTATTTATTGCATCCATATTTACTTGCATAACACCTTTATATTGACTTCGGCTATTTTTCATAACTCTTGGAGTAAAGCAAAAACCACCAGTTTCTACACCAAGCATAGTAACAATGATGGGAGTTAACTCTGTTATGTTATATTTTTTGCAATTTTTCATTACCATATCTGTTACTTTATTTGCTTTATTTAACGCCTCATTATAAACGTCTGGAAATTTTTTCTTTATGATATTAATTCTTTTTGATGCAGAATTTATTCCTTTTAATTCTGGCATTCTTTTAATTGTTTGATCTATTGCAATATTTAATATGTCGCCTCTAGAATATTCTGTTTTTTGAGCTTTAATATTTTTTGTTTCTTTAGTTTTAACCCCTTCCGTTTCTTGAACAGTTTCATAATTTGATATATCCACTCTTGTATTATCACGTGGCGCTGCCTCAATTTCTCGTTTTGGAGCTTCAAATTTTAATCCAAGATTTTCAATTAAACTATCAATTTTTGCTTTTAGCTTTGGTAATGCATTATTTATTTTTAAAGAAAATGTAAAAGCTTCTGCATTATTTAAAATGTCATCTTTTCCGGCTTTGTTTTCTTTATCGTTCCAAGTATCTGAATCTTGAAAAATTGTATTAATTTGTTTTTTCTCATCATTCGTTAAATTAACACCTTGAGATTCAAGGTATTTATTTATGCCTTCAATATTCATTTTTATTTTTGAAAAATCAAATGTCATTATATGCTCCTCATACTACGGAATTAGGTGATAATTTGAAAAATCCATGCCATTACTATCTAATGACTTCATAACAGCATTGGCATATTTAACTTTACATATTTCATCTTTTTCACCATTTTTACCTCTTATAACACTATTATTTCCATTGTACTCTTGCACTGCAAATTGTATTATTTCTTTATTTTCTTTTTCAGAAATTTTAAGACTATTATCTTTTAATCCGTTTATAGCTTGTCTTAATGGAATGCCCCTTTTTTTTGACACAGCTTCAGCATATTTCATTTTGAAGTGTAAGATTCCAACCTTCATACCAAGTTCTTCATCTCTAGCACATGCTTGCCTAAACTCTTCGTCGGTATTATATCTTAATTTATATTTACCAGTTTTCGTATCTTTTGTATATAGAATTTCGTTTAACAATTTTTCATTAATCATTTTGTATATAGAATTCCTAGATTTCTTTGCATTAGGTAGCATATCATTAATTGCAACTGTTGTTACCTGCATTGAACCTGCGCCGTTTGCATTAATAACATTATGATTAAAGGTACCATTAAGTTCTTGACCAATTATTGAAACAATAAGATTTGCGGGAATATTGTATTTTTTAGAATTATTATAAATTAAATTTGCCCATGCAGTAGCTTCTCCCATTGGCAAATTAAACTTTGTTCTCGTCTTTGCTTCTTGTTGAATCATATTTTCAACTATATTAACAGGATTCTGTTTTTTTGCCATAAAACCATTATTGTTTATTCCTTTACTAATATTTGGAAATTTTAAACTGTTGACTAATTCATTCATTTTTCCTTTTAATTTAGGAAATACAGCTTCAAATTTTGTTTGAAAACAAGAAAGTTCAAAAGCATTCAAAAAACCATCTCTTCTATTTTTCTTATTTTTATCATCATATCTATCAACTTCATCAAATATAGCATTAATTCTGTTTTGTTCTTTTGCTGTAATTTTTACACCTTTTGTTTTCAAATAGGCATTTATTCCAGCTAAATCAATTTTTTTATTAGAAAATCCAAATGCCATATCTACCTCCGCGTAGAAATGTTACTACCGTTTTACACTCTTATTTACGGCATAATTTTTAAAAACTTTAATTTTTCAGCAAAATCTTTACAAATATTTACAAAGTAAAAATATCTATCTTAAATGGCATGTTCATGATAGTATTTCTTTATGAGAATTTTAGAAGTAAGAGATGGGTTTGTTAAATTTGAAGCTGATAAAACTGTCTGCTTATCATCATTTATCCAAATTGATGGTATAGATAAAAGCTATATCGCACAAGTAATTCAACTAAAGCGTTCAGGTGAAAATTCAATCGGTTATGCAAAAATTCTATTCTTGTATGACGGCTCATTGTTGAATTACGATAAAACATTACCTTCTAAAGAAGCAGAAATTAAAGAATTTACTTTTGAAATCCTTAGTAATTCAATTGATGCAACCAAACCAATTATTATTGGCAAAACCCAAAGTTCGGACTTAAACATAACAATCGATTCATCTGCATTTGATAAAAAAATGTTAATGAGTATTGATGATAAAAGTTCTAATAATCTAATCGTTAGAAATCTTGTAAAGCAATTTAACAATTTAGATAAAAATGTCGTTATTATTGATACACTTGGAATAATAGATGCGAAAAAACTCGTAGCGGGTGTGGATTTCAAACTACCATTAAATACAGAATCTCTCGCTTTTATGTATCAAGATTGTTTGAATGATGCAACTGCTGATAGCAAATCTTTAATTATAGAAATATTCAAAGATTTGTCAGAGTATTCAAAAACTGTACCGTTTGTACCGTTTGAAGCTTTAAAATCCATTGTTGACGATATGGTTGATAAATCTCATGTTTTCAAGCTTTTGGTTCTAAAAAACAAATTGACAAAGTTCGATAGACTTGGGTATTTTGCTAAAAACAAAAAGGAAGTTGACAGTCTTAAGCATCACTTAAATTCTAAATGTACTATCATTGATTTATCAAAGCTTGATGGCGCATTTATGAACAGATATTTATCATTTATCTATGAAACAATGAGTGATGATACACAGGTTTTGTTGGAGCTTTCAAATACTGTTAGCAAAAAGAACATCAAAAATATTTTAACAAATAATATTGCAACAACATTTGTAACTCATTCAAGATTCAAATACTTAAATGACATAAAAAATGTATTTGATAATTTTGTCATATTGCCTTCAATTGCAAACAATGAAATCTTTAATATTTACAGCACTTTCTTGAGTGCAATGTCTAAAAATACATATTTAATTGCCGGAGAAGCAACAAATTATATACCATTAGTTTCTCCTGTAAAGCAAATTGATGATTTAATTGAAGTTGCCAAAATTGAAGAAACAGAAATTTCTGATGAACATATAGAAGAAGAACTTGAAGATTTAGTAAAAGACGACATGGTTTCAATTGAATCTTCATCTAATACAGAAGAAACAGAACAATTAGAAGCTGAAACGCAAGATGTATCAGAAAACGAAATTTGTGAAAACAATAAAATTTCTGATGAAGAGATTTTAGCAAATATAGAAGAAAAATCTAATGATGTAATAAGCAAGGCCACAGAAAATCTTGTAGCTCCGACTGAAGTTAACATGTTTGATGATTTTGAAGAAGATGAAGAAAACAATGTTGCTCAAGAAATCGTTGAAGAATTGCCGGAAACAATTACAGAAGCTGAAAATATCACTCCATCTGATTCATTAGAAATTTCAGAAGAAGATTTAGAACAACAAGATAATGAGAACTTTGTTGAAGAAATTCCATTGGCAGAAGCTTTTTCAACCGAAGTTCATCAATCAGAAGAATTAATCGAAGATTACGTTCCAGACGAAAGTTTCGAAAATGTTGAAGAAATTTCTTTGGATGAAGAAATTGAAGATGAATTTACTGAAATTAATGAACTACAAGAAGAAAGCATTAAAGATATTACTTTTAAGGCTGAAAATTTGGAAGAAGAGCTTAATCCGGTTCCAGACGATGAAACAGAAATTGAACTGGATGACGACATCAATTTAGACTTAGAAGAAAAAACTGAGCCTGAAGAATCTATAGAAGTTCCGGAGCAAGAAGAAAACGAAATTAACATTATGCCACTTAACAATGATTCTACATTGGATGAAATTGGTTTAGAGGAACTTAACGCTGATGATTTTGAAGAAATTACCGAATTAAATCCGGATGATGTTGATGACAACGACATTATTGTTGACTTAGAAGAAGAAAAAGAACTCGACGAAAATGCTGATGAACAAATAGTTAAAGATGTTGATAAAGTCTTTACAACAAGAAAAGACGATGACATTTCCGATTCTGACTTGGATTTTATTGATGAACTTAACAGCGACGAAGATGGTGTTTTAGAAGAAATTCAAGATGACTCTGTATTAGAAGAATTAGCAGATTCTGATGAGCAAGACGGTATTTTGGAAGAAATTCAGGACGCACAACCTATAATAGAAACAAAAGAAGATGAAGAGCAGGAAATTTTAGAAACCAGAAATGCATCAACACCAATTGTCCCTGTTTATGAAGCTGATATTCCACAGGAGGACATTGTCATGAGCGATCCTATACAACAAGGTGATACAGTTACACATGCAAAATATGGAACCGGTGTTGTCGAAAAAATGATTAAATACGGTAATAAAACATTGTTTTCTATTAATTTCGATAACATAGGAAGACGTTTGCTCGATCCGACTTTGACCGAAATTAAAAAAGCTTAAGAACTTGTTGTTAATAATTGAAAACGAACTCAAATTTTTATTATAAAAATTCTGCCAATATTATATTACTTACAAGAACACCTTTTAAATTTAATGCAAACCCTTTTTGTGTGCGTTCTATATAATCAGAATATTTTTGTAAAACTTTCGTATAATGTGTTTCAAAATCAACATTAAAGCGTTCTTTTATGCGTTCGCAATTAATTCCTTCTGTCTTTCTAAACCCCAAAAAGATTTCTTCTTCCAATTTTTCTTCTTCTGACAAAATATGTCCAATTTCATGAGTGGAAGGTTTTTCCATATATTCTTCAAGCGTAGTAAAATTCGAATACCTAGCTCCGTCCAAATACCCATGCGCAGCTACACCAAAACCATAATATTCATTATTATCCCAATAATTCAAATTATGACGCGATTCAAAACCTTTTTGCGCAAAATTACTGACTTCATAGCGGTAAAAGCCGTTTTGTTCCAATTTTTGATTAATTAATTCATACATATCTGCTTGAATATCGTCATCAGGAACATTAGGTGGATTTTTACCCCAAAAAGAATTTGTTTCTATTTTCAAACCATAAGTTGAAATATGTTGGATGCCAAGTTCTAAAAATTTCTCTAAATCAGAAGATAGTTTTTCTAAAGTTTGAGTAGGCAAACCATAAATTAAATCAACGCTTATATTTTCAAAACCAATTTGTTTTGCAAGATTAACTGTTTCTACGATTTGCGCAGAATTATGACGTCTGCCAATTAATTTTAAAATCTCATCATCAAAAGTTTGTGAACCGATACTCAAACGGTTTATACCAATTTGTTTTAAACCTGCTAAATATTCTTGCGTCGCATCATCCGGATTGAGTTCAAGTGTTACTTCTGCGTTTTGAGCCAGTTTAAATTTATTGATAACTTTTTTAAGTAGTTCTATTGGAACAAGAGAAGGTGTGCCTCCACCAAAATAAAGCGTTCTAAGTTGTTCGCCCTTATAATTATCAGAAATATCTTTAAGCAAGGCAAAAACATAGCCTGTAATTAATTCGGGGCAATTAAACGACACAAAAGAACAATATTTGCATTTTGATTTACAAAACGGGATGTGAATATAAGCGCTACCTGCCATGATTACTCATCCAATTTTATATAATTAGAATCCCAACGCAAATCAACATATTTAACTTTTTTGTTAAGCATTTTTACTTGCGGAAGCAAAGACGGTAATCTGTGAATTTTGTCATAAGTTCCGGCATTAAAACTTCCCAGTCTTATATTAACCGTTGGTATTTTCACATAAACATCTTGAGGATTTCTATAATCAATGTATTCAACAGTTTCTCCTGATGCCATTTCAACAGTCATAGCAAGCTTTTTAAAATTATTGATTTTAGTTTTATCCCAATTTCGATAATCATCGCCGCGGCCAAAAGTAAGAACGCGCACAGTTTTAAATTCATTACTTAATGGCATATAATCATGTCCGATTAATTTGCCGTCAGATGAAAAGAACGCAATCGGTGCTACTTTTTCGTCCGGCGCAATCGTAATTACAGGAGTTCTTTCAATTATAATAATTTGCATTCTAGCAGGAAACCAAAAACGCCTTATATAAACATCTTGAATTGGTTCAAGTTGCATAATACTTTTTTTTAGGTTATCTGTTTTAACCATAAAAATAGGTTTTAGCGGAACTTGATTGCGTCTTAGCGCTGAAAGAATTTTTTGCGAAGGTACAATCCTATTATTTACAATCTCCAAAGCAGGACTGTTTAAGCTGTCAAAAGCGTTTGAGTGCAAACGCCATTGAGGCATTTTTAGAATAAAAATGCCGACACATATCAAGCCTATTGTAATAAACAATTTCCACAAAGCGCGCAACTGATTAAGTCGTCTTTGCGACTTTCTAACTTGACGTTGCATTTTTGCTTGCTGTAAACGTCTATTCTGGTGATATCTAGGATGTTCTTGTCCTTCGTTTGACATTATTTATTTAATCCTACGCTATTAAGTATCATTAAAACAAGATTGTCATAATCTATTCCACAAACCTTCGCTTGTGCCGGTAAATCGCTTGTATCCGTCATACCCGGGTTTGTATTAATCTCCAAGAAATAAGGTTTATCGTCTTTTACCATAAAATCAACTCTTGAAACCCCAGAGCAACCTGCTGTTTCGTGTGCTTCAACTGCTATTTTCTTTGTTAATTCAGTTGCTTCTTTTGATAAGCCTGTTGCCGGAACAATAAATTCTGACAATCCTTTTGTATATTTTGCATCAAAATCATACCATTCAGTTTTCGTTCTAATTTCAAGAATCTCTGTTGCAAATGCCTTACCATCTTTTTCTAAAACGCCAACTGTTATAAAAAAGCCATCAATAAATTCTTCAATCAAAACGTCATCGTTATATTTTATAGCTTCGTCATAAGCAGCTTGTAATTCTTCCGGCTTATTAACTTTTGTCATACCAAAGCTTGAACCTTCTGAAACAGGTTTTGTAATCAAAGGATATTGAAGTCCTTCAACCGCCTTCATCAAATCCTCTCCTTTTCTTACAAAAGCGGATTTAATAAGAGGAATATTTTTGTTTGTAGCAAGAACTTTCTTTGTGTATTCTTTGTTCATACAAATTGCACTTGCCATTACGCCACAACCTGTATAAGGGATTTTCATTATTTCTAAAACGCCTTGAATACAGCCGTCTTCACCATATTTACCATGAAGGGTATTGTAAGCATATTCAAAACCCTTTAAATCGTTCATAACGTTTGGCGAAACATCTACTATTTCTGCATTTTTATAACCCAATCTGTGTAATGCACCCAAACAATTTTTGCCTGAACGTAATGAAACTTCACGTTCTGATGACATACCACCGCATAGAACTGCTATTTTTGCGTCTTTGTTTTGTATACTATATTGCATAATTCTTCCTCTTTTTTCGTTTTATCGCCGATAAAAATAATTTCCGGCTTTAATTCTATTGTATAAATATCTTTCACTGCTTGATACATTTTTACCATAAGTTCAAG
>CAKVND010000004.1 GCA_934777245.1 uncultured Candidatus Melainabacteria bacterium
GCCTTCAAAACTCTTGACGGAAAAGACGGTGTTGTTTCTCAAAAAGGCGTTTTTATAAACGATTATGCAATTTCAAACCGCCCGACAACATTCGTTCAACAAGGTATTATGGACGGTGTATTTAACGAAGCATACATAACGGCGGAAACTGCGTCAAAAATCTTTGGTGCTAAAATCGAAACAGATTTTAATGATTTAACAATTATTGCTAATGTTGAACGTGATATTCCGATTTTGCACAGCAGTAACGTTATTACTGCAGAAGACAAAGGCCCTAAAGCACACCAAGATGTTGTTTGTCCTAAAAAACAAGGTAAAATAACACTAAATACAATCGGTTTGCGCTCAAATTTATTAAACGATAATATGCGCATTCGCGGACAAGGTTATAGTACTACTAATGATACTTTTTCAGGCGCAACTCAAGCAAGCATTAACGGTAATATCTTTGGCGGTAAATATAGAGTTGAAGCAACTGAATATCATTATCGCTCTGATGCATTTATGTTCGGCGGTTTAAGCGCGACTTACAAAAACAGTATTAAAGATAAAGAAACGGGAAAAGACAAATATTTTTACGAATTAGGTAAAGTTAAAGGTGTGAGCGATGTAGATTCCAATATCGGTACAAATATTTTTGGTGCACAAGTATGGAATTATGATTACGAAAAAACTCCGCCACAACAACTTAACGGTTATGTTAAACCGACAAGTTTAGTTAGATTAACCGTAAATGATTTAGAGCCGACTTTATTAAATACTTATGCCGGATATTACACTTTGCGCGACGTGCAACTTCCAAACCCTGTAAAAAATATTAAATTAGAAGAAGTTAACGAAGATGGTACAATTGAGTTAATCAAAGAAGAAAGATATTCTGTTTTCGGTAACAAACCGTTTGAAAAAGAACAACGCGGAACTGCTTACGCCGGTGTTTGGGGTTATCAAAACAGATTCTTTAGAGAAGGCGCAAATATTTATCGCGGAAATAACAAAAAAGTTACTGCCGGTATCGGTTATCAATACGGTATTAAAGACAATGTAACTTTTGAATCAAAATTAACAGGCGATAAATTATACGAAAAGAATGGTTCAAGCGTAATTTATAGAATACCGACTAACGACACTTTGCTTGTAAGCGGTACTCAAAAGAGCGTAAACTATTTGGAAGGTGCTACTTCACTTAACAGCGTTGAATGGGTAAATCCTAACAACAAAAACATCAAGTGTAGATTTACGGCAGGCGCGAGCATTGCGCACGACATTAGAGAAGAATATACCCATGCCGGCTACATAGTAAAAGGTACGGGCGAATACGAAAAAGATTTATCAAAATATTCAGGTAAAATTCTTAAACCAAAAAGATTCAATTCTAAAGTTGAATTATTCCAAACTTCACCTGATTTCTATATCGCAAGCAGTGATTCAACTTCTAAAAACGATAGAACAGGCGGTAAGGTTTCAGGTGGTATCAGCTTCAATTCTACAAGCGCAAGCGGTAGTTATAGCAGATACTATTCAAACATGAATCATAGATATCAAGGTGGAACTATTAAGTTTGATGAAGGTTCTGTAAACGCATCAACAAAAATTCCTAAGGTTGCTAACTTGAGATTCAACAGCTTTTATAGACGCGGTACTAATGATTTAGGCAGAAACAAAAACTATTTTTATGATGCAAACGCTTCTCGTGATATAAGTCATTGGGCAAGAGTTCAAGTCGGCAGACGTGAAAGCTTGTATGATACAAAATATGACTACGAAACATCTTTGAATAGAAATTATCATTCAAAATATGCTGATAATTATGCACAATTAGACGTTCCAATTCCGGGAAATCACGGTAGATTTACGCTTGGTCACAGTATCGTAAGATACAATACCGCAACTTATAAAAATGGTTACAATATGTTCCGCTTTGGTTATACATTCCCAACTTGGAAACGCTTAACTCTCGGAGTTGGTTATGGTTTCAGATATAGCGGTCAAGGCGGAAATGATTTTAACGTAAACCTTGGCTACCGTGCAAAATCAGGTCAAACAATGGCCGTAGGTTATCAATACTCACAAAATGGCGGATATTTTATTGATAACATGTTTACACCGACTACGAACAGACACTCAATAAATTTTGTGTTCAATGACGCGTTCCAATTATTTAACCATGGTTTGAAATCAGTTGGTCAAGAAGATTTGGATAAAGGTATTTTTGAAGCAATTGCATTTGTTGACGTTAATAAAAACGGCAAATTCGATAGAAAAATTGATATTCCGATTAAAGATGTACCGCTTATTACAAGTTGGTCAGGAGAAACTTGTTTAACTAATAAACGCGGAAGAACTTATTCTTCAAGCTTAACTCAAGGTGTTTATACAGTTTCGCTTGATATGAACCAATTGCCGATTACCGTTGCACCGCTTACAAACGATTTAATCAATAAGAAAATCAAAATTGACGGCGGTTCAACGACAAAACTTGAAATACCTTTAGCAAGTACAGTTGGTTCTGTGTCAGGTGTATTAAAAATTTCTGATGAGTTCGAACGCGATTTGAAAATTACAGATTTTGTAGTTGTTCTTCTTGATTCTAACAGAGAAGAAGTTAATTATTCTACTGTTGATTCTTCAGGTGAATTCTATATTTCAGGCTTAGCCCCAGGAAATTATACACTAAAATTGGATGAACGATTTGTTGATGCCTATGGATTAGAAAAATTACAAAACAGCGAAATTAGCATTTCTATTCCGTATGATTACAATACGCCAATAGATTTCACGGAACAAAACTTGGAGTACAAGACATTGGCTCTATAAGACGATGGCAATTCGCCATTTAACAAAATTCTATTTAACATGAAAAATCACTAGCCACTAAAAATAGTGGCTTTTTTTTAGATTAAATAACTTAATCAAAAAATTCCGGAGCGTCATTGTGCGTCACTTCTTTACCATTTATAAATAATTTATCCTGTGGCGCAATTTTAATCTCTTCAAAGCTCTTTTTTAAATCTTCGAGCGTTAAAACATCCTTACGTATAAAAAAATTCTTATCATCTTGTGGGTTAGTAAAATTTATAAACCAACTGTCAGTATGTTTATCGTAGCCGATATCACTCTCAGCATATATGCTTTTGTAGATTTTGAAATAACTTGGTTTTACAACATCTTTGAGTTTGTCTAAAACGGTTGAAAAAAGTTGCACAGAATCGTTAGTAATTCTTTTTCCGCCAATAAGAAGGGCAGACTTTGTTTTGCAATTCTGTTTTTTAACAATTGAAATTAAATCTTCTTTTACTTTTTGAATAGTTTCTAAGCTGTTAAAAAAGTGAAAGCCGAGTGCACCGTCATTATCTACCAAACCTCCTGCAGAACAAGTTCTAATATTTGGCGTCCAAATATCGCCACCCTTTAGCATAGACTCCATTAAAGGTTTCTTAGAATTGCAATAAAAATAACTACGAAACTTTTGTTTATCAAAATTAGGAGATGAAACAAAATGTATATTTGATTTAAAATTTAATCTGTTATTATTTTGAATATTCATATTTTGTTTAAAACACATAAAAAATAAATTTGCTAAGCACATTAAAACATTCTCTTTTAAAAAGAGAATTCAAAAAAAACAATATATGCTTACTATCCTACTATAGATAACATTTAGGTTCTTGACCTTGAACTCCTGCGTACAATTCAACATACTGTTTTGCCGGACTTGAATCAATTTTTGTAAACAAAACTTCTTCAATTTGGAAGAAACCAACATCGCCTGTCATTTCAACCGTAATTTTAATAGGTTTCTTTTCACCATGTTGAATTCGAATTCTATCAATTGCATTTGCAGAATACTTGTGAATATCACCAACTTTTGGAGTTGTATTCATTGCTAGTGGAATTCTTGCACGGCCTTTTGTCATATCACAACCGTCTGCAATAAGAATAATACCGGCTTCTGTAGAATGGATTTTTCTTGAAGCCATGTGCCCGATAATAGCTTCAATTACAACTGAACGAATTACAACGCGTCTGTGCATATCATTTGGCAATATGTGCATTAAAGCTCTTTCTACAAGTGGTTTTGCCAAGATAACAGACATTTCTTCATGTCCTTGACGTCCTATCATCATTCCCAAATCGTGCATCGAACCTGCAAGAATTACAGCACACATACTATCTTCAAATGTGCCGATTTCTTCTTTTTCTAAAGAAGTTTGAATACCGCATTCATGAAGAATGTTTAACATCTTTATCGAATTTGCTGCAACTTGTCGCATGTGAACAGGGCCGTGGTCGTTATAACCAAGGCGCTTAATAGAAACATTGTTCGCATAATCTTGCATTTCTTGAAGTTCTGCATCCTCAAACAAGTATTGCGCAAGTTCTAAACATAATGGATGACTTTGTAATCTTTTGAGAATCTTAGATTCTACTGATATTTCTTTTACTGATTTCATAGCTCTACATTCATTTTAACACATGTTTTTCATAAAATAAACAGTTGTTAACAAATGCTATTATAAACTTAAATGAATTATAAATAAGCACTAATAAATTTATAGTATAATTTCTTTATGAATAATCTTGAGCAAATAAAAAAAGCCATTGAAATAGAAGTTAAATATAAATATATTAACATCAATGGTAAAACGCGCAGTTTTTCATCATTTATTTGTTCAGAGCTAAAGAAAGAAATAAAAGTCTCAAAAAATCCGAAATGGAAAGTTTTGCTTGAACATTTTGAACGTTATTCAATGGATACGCTTCCACAGCGCAAACGCTCATTAGAAAGACTTGTGAGTGTTATAAAAGCAGATATGGCACCAAAGCCCGAAGTTGAAAAAAATAACACGCTTACTCTAAAATCAGATGTTATGTATCTAAAAGGTGTTGGGCCTAAAATTGCTTATATGCTAAACAAACTCGGAATTTATACAGTTGGTGATTTGTTGTATTATTTTCCGCGCAAACATGTTGATTATTCAACCAGAACGCGAATTCGCGATTTGAAAGTCGGTGAAACTACTACGATTTTTGGCACGATAAAAGCTGTAGAATCATTTACTACAAAAAATAATCTTGGTGTTGTTAAAGTTCGAATAGGTGACGGCTCCGGATATTTAAATTTAAGTTTTTTTGCTTCCAAAGCAAACAAATACACTCAAGAAAGAATGAAAACCCAGTTTCCAAAGGGAGCAGGTATAATGGTGTCAGGACTTGTTAAATATAATAATTACGATAGAAGCTTGACGCTTGATAAACCGACTTATTCAATTATGGACGACGATATTCTTGACCCGTCAAATATAAATATGGCAAGAATTGTGCCGATTTATCCATTAAGTGAAAAACTGAATATAAAAACTCTAAGGCGTGCAATTTTTAACACAATTCAACTTTTCAAAAACGACATTGAAACGGTTTTACCTAGCAAAATTATTGAAAAATACAATTTACTTCCGAAAAACGAAGCAATTGAAAATATTCATTTCCCAAAAGACAATGAAAGCTTACAAAAAGCGCGTTACACACTTGTGTTTGAGGAATTATTTTTAATTCAACTCAAACTTGCACTTTTGCGGGAAGAAAATAACAAAAACCTTTCTGCCGTACCTTTGGAAATCAAAAAAGACGGACTTGTAATGCGATTTATTGAAAGCTTGCCGTTCAAATTAACTTCTGCACAACAAAGAGCGGTTAATGAGATTTTGAATGACTTGAATTCAACAAAACCAATGCAAAGGCTTTTACAAGGTGATGTTGGTAGCGGAAAAACCGTTGTGGCTACAATTATGTTGCTTGCAGGTATTGAGAATGGTTATCAGGCCGCAATTATGGCGCCGACGGAAATTTTAGCGCAACAACATTATAATAATTTGGTTAAATGGCTGACACCGCTTGGTTTGAAAGTCGAACTTTTAATCGGAAGTATCGGCAAAAAATTAAGACGCGAATCTGAAACGAATTTGAGAAACGGACAAGCAAATATTGCGGTCGGAACGCACGCTCTAATTCAGGATGGCGTTGAATTTGCTAATTTGGGCGCGGTTGTGATTGATGAACAACATAGATTTGGCGTAAAACAGAGATTAGCATTGAGGAAGAAATCCCAAAATCCGCAAGTTTTAACTATGACAGCGACTCCAATTCCTAGAACGCTTGCAATCACAATGAACGGGGATTTGGATTTAACGATTATTGATGAGCTTCCAAAAGGCAGAAAACCGATTATTACAACACTTACTAATTCAAGACGCCAGATTGCGGATTTAATCAGGCATGAAGTTGATAATGGACGCCAAGCTTATATTGTTTATCCGCTGATTGAAGAAAGTGAAACGCTTTCTGCCAAGGCTGCTACGATAGAAAAAGAGCGTTGGCAAAAAGAAGTTTTTCCAAACTACAAAATTGGGCTTTTGCATGGCAAATTGAAAAATGACGAAAAAGACGAAGTCATGGAGAAATTTAAAAATAAAGAGTATGATATTTTGGTTTCAACGACAGTTGTTGAAGTCGGCGTGGATGTTCCGAATGCGACTGTAATTGTAATTGAAAACGCCGAACGTTTTGGACTTTCTCAATTGCATCAGCTTAGAGGACGTGTTGGAAGAAGTGATTTGCAGTCTTATTGCGTTTTATCGTCTTCTACTAAATCTCAAGAAACACGCGCTAGATTGGATATTATGACGCAAACGAATGACGGTTTTGTAATTGCAGAAAAAGATTTGCAAATCAGAGGACCGGGAGAATTTTTGGGAACTCGTCAGAGCGGATTGCCGGATATGATTATTGCAGATATTGTGAACGACGCTAAAATTTTGGAACTCGCCCGAAGTGAAGCCATTGAGTTTGTAAGAAACAACAATATCGATGATTATCCGTTGTTGAAAGAAGCTAAAGGTTTGAATTTCGATGGCGATTTGTTTGGCGCAGGATAATAAAAGTATCATCCGCTTTCAAAATAAAAAATTTCTTTTTATATACAAAAATGTTATTAACTTATCATACCTAAAGTTTTTTATATACATTTTTGAAAACATTTTCAAAATTATATTTTTTGATTAATGCATCTACATCCATATATTGCCTATCATAATCACCAATAACAAACAAACTTCCTTTTTTAAGAAAATCCGAAGCAAGTTTTACAAACTCTTCCATTTTATCGTTCAAAAAATATCCAAGAATGTTTCGACACATCAAAATTGTATTCGATTCATCTTTGATTTTTGTAATTTCTTGAAACATATCGCCTTTATTAAAATTCACATTACTTGTTAATTTATCTTGAGCTTTTATTGTTTTAAATCTTTTTGCAACAGTATCGCCTTCTATTTCTATATTTTTATCTGTTTTAGAAAAATAATCATCAATATTTTCTACACGACTCATTATTTCAAAAACATCGTTTTCACTCGCTTTTATATATCCACTTTTGGCAGTATTTACAATTTCATCATCAATATCAAAAGCTTTTATAGGAAAGAATTTTTTTACACAATTTTTTGCCGCTTCAAACAATGAAATAATTTTAGAATATGCTTCTGAACCATCAGAAGCTGCAAACATTACAATGTTCACTTTATCTTTATTTTTAAAATGATCAATCTCATAATTAGCTAATTTTTCCCAATCCAGATCACTTCTAAACAAAGTTGTAAAACATCCAAAGCTTTCGCCCGCAGAATTTTTATAACGTCTGCCATTTGATTGAAATGTAATATTATGAATTTGCATATTAATTAAAAACGTGTAAATAAAAATTTTGCTATTTTATTATGTTATACTAAAAGTGAATATTTTAATAATAAGATAAGGAAGAAAAAATGCTAAGAAAAGCAACCGAAAAAGATATTGCAAGAATTGCAGAAATTATTGTATTTACTAAAAGACATACATATCGCGATATTTTTAAAAATGATGAAGTCTCATTTAATGTTATACAAGTACTTTCAGAAGCTGAAGGATTTAAAAAACCGCACGCATTAGACAATATGTATGTTTATGATGATGGAATTGTAAAAGCTATGATAAATGCAGAAGTTGGTGAAGATAAAATCACAATCAGCGATTTTTATGTAGATAAATTTTTTCAAGGCGAAGGAATTGGAACTTATGTAATGAATGAATTCATAAAAATGAGTAAACCTATTTATTTCTGGGTTTTAGATAAAAATGAACCGGCAAGAGTTTTTTATGAAAAACTAGGTTTCAAATTAACCGGCGTAAAACAAGAATTTGAAGATTCCGGATTTTATATATTGCAATATGCAAGAGTTTAATAAAAATAAAAAATGCGCTCAATGAGCGCATTTTTTAACCTCTTTTTACAACTGTTGCAATCAATTCTCCATAGCTGTTAAAACAACCGCTTGTTTCTTTGATTTCGTAAGTTGCTTCGCTATCTTCTGCTTTTTCTTTTTTTGCAAAAGCTTCTGCGCTTTCTAAATCCTTGAATTCACCTGCCATATCAGGTTCAAAATAAGATGGTTTATCGATAAAAACTTGATACATAATATGCCTCCTAAACTTCTTATAGCACAAAGAAAAGTAGATTGAAATATTATAACCGGTTAACAATTTTTTATGGATTGCTTCGTCGCCAATTAAATCGTTGCTCCTCGCAATGACTTGGCGTAAGACTTTCCGGCATGGCGTCATTGCGAAGCTCGTTAGAGGTGTGGCAATCCATAATATTATTTTATTCTCTTCAAAGATGATAAGAAATTAAAGTTAATCACATCTCCATCTACTCTTGTCAAGAATATTTGCGCGTCTTTTTCATCAATTTCAAGTTTTGGTATCTGTTCTATTTCAGAAGCATAATAATTACTATCATTTCTAGCACTTGAAGAAATTTTATTTGCCAAACTATTTAAAGATATATTTCTTAGAAATCCTGCAAAACCTTCACCTTTATTAGACATTTTTGTATAAATTCTTAAAGATGCGTCATTTGTATTCAAATCGTATCGGCCAATTATGAACGAACTCAATTGTTTTGCAGAAGATTTTATCATCATTCTTTGGATAACGTTGTCTTTAAGATTTAATTCGCCTTTAATAACATCAAACTTGCCGTCAGGAATGTTTACTAAATCACCAACAGTAGTCGGAGAAATCATTACAAGCGGATTCCTGAATAATGATGCAACTTTTAAAATATATTCTACATATCCGATTTTTTCAATCGTACCGTTTTGAATATTAAATTTAATATCACCATTAAGTTTAAGACTCGCATCAGAATTAATCTCAACTAATCCCATTGCTTTTCCGGAAATTTCTCTTGGCAAGCCTAAAAGCGCATCCGCCATAATGGTTGAGTTAACATCTTTTACACCAAGCCTTAAATAATATTTGTTTTTAATTAAATCTGCACGAACTTTTAATGTAGAAATACCTTCCGCAATATCAAATTTGTTTGATTGCAAATTCAAAATTCCGTCTTTATCAAGCGTTAAGTTTGCGTGCAAATTACCAAAATTAACGTTTTTATATTTTCCATTTTCAAGATTTAACATGCATTTTTCAACAATAATCAAACCCTTTTGGAATGTTGGAATATCAACGTTATCTGACTCACTGTCTGACGCGTCTTGCGCCGTTCCCTCTCCACGGGGGAGGGCTAGGGTGGGGGCTGATGTTGAAGCTGAAACGCTCTCTTGACTATTCGCCAAAAATCTTTCGACATCAATATTATCAACATCTAAATCTACATACTTAACCACAATAGGCAATCTTAAATCATTAACAATATAACCTTTAAAATTATATTTTGAGCGCTTAAATCTTCCTTCTGCAATCGCGCCCAACTTATCGCCTTTCGCCCCGATTTTAGCGGATTTGATAAAAAGTCTTTGAGATGGAATTCTAACTTTATCAAGAGTTATAACTCCTTCCATTACAGGGAATTCGCCCGTATTAATCACGCCCATTTCACCAGTAATTGTACCTTTTTTAAATATTTTTTGACCTGCTAAAAAGTTTAAAAATTCACTTGGCAAAGGACGCGGAATTTTCAGATGAATATCTTGAAGCTTCATATTATCTGCCATATCAAGATTGCCATTAATTGAAAGAACAGGCGTCATGCCTTTTTTCAACTCGTTTGTTATAAAATAATCAATCGTGTTGATTTTCAAAATATTTTTTACGACGCTCAAATCAACCTTGAAAAGAGTTTTATAATCCTTCAACACCATTGACTGGTCGCCCAACATAAAGCCTTCGCCTTCTTTAAGCAAAAAATACCACAAAATATCGCAAGAGCCGTTTTTTGAAGTCAAAGTTAGTCTTGAACCCGCATCACCAACCAAGCTGATTGGAGAACCGAGCATTTTAGAAAGATACTCTCTAAAGAAATCGTCGTTCACAAAAATATCAGAAACTATTTTGGTGTCGCAAGTCTTCCAATAATCTTTAACTGTGCCTTCCATTGTCAAAGTATCATTAGTTTTGTTATTGTAATAACCTTTAAAATCTTTCAAAGTAATATCTTTATTACCGATTTCAACAATGCCTTGCGTAATTTTTACAGGCATTTTCATCAAATCTTTTATCTTGAATTCTGATTCATTTACATTCATATCACCGTGAATATTTTGTTTAGTTAGGTGAAGATTAAAATCCACACTACCTTTTACATCACAAATTGGCGCAAGCATTTCTTTGCCGTTTGGCATAATTATATTTGAAGACACGATATTATAAATATCACGCGCGCTAAAATTTCTGGATGAAACATTTAAATTCATGCCAGCTTTTCTGGAAGCAAAAGCGTCAATTACAATTTTTGATTTATCAATTTCTATCGGAAATTTATCTATATGTAATTCGCCATTACCCATATAAATACAATGTTTGTCATCAGCTGAAACTTGGATTTTGTCTTGTCCTTTCGTCATAAAGAAATCAAAATCAAAGTGCAAATATTTTTTAGCCTTGGTTCTGTCTAAAAGAATATTTTGCGCATCAAATTTTATCCCGACATCATCCATGTTGTATGTAATCAGACATTTTCTAATCCCCAAAATAGTAGAAAACATGTCTAAATTAAACTCGCTCGGCTTTTCTTCTTTTTGCTCTGTTTTAGGTAAAATCGACATCAAGTCGGATGCGTTAACAAAAACGTTATCAGCAAAGAGTTTTTTTACTATAATACGTTTTGCAAAAATATCTTTGAAAGAAAATTCTGTATCTAAATTGTTTAGAGCAAGTATTTGTTTGTTGTCTTTACTAAGCGTTAATTCTTCTAAGGTAAAACCGATATTTGGACTAAAACTAGTCGCAAGTTTCGGATTTTTGATTGATAAATCCGCGTTCAAAATTTCAGTCGCTTCTTTTACTGCAACTTTATTTAACCATGCACTAGAAACAAGCTTTGGCAATGTATAAAGGTAAGTGCAAACTCCTGCACCTGCGATTACTACTGCAGTACAAACTGTTGCGGTTAATATTTTGACGCTCTTTCTCATAGTCAAAATTATAACATGAAGTCCTGAAATTTTTGACTAAATTATTTCCATATGAATTAATATTAAATCTTCTGCGCAGCGATTGCTTTATAAAAACTGATATAATCAACCATGCAATCAAACTCTGTAGAATAAACCAATTTATTTACAGTTAGCAGATTTTCTTCCATTTGGTTCAAATCCAATTTCGCAATAACACCTTGTTCAAATTTATCTTGAGAAAGTTTAAAATCTTTTTGTTCAAGTTCTTGAATTTTCTTTTGTTTCGCCAATTTTTCTTTATCCATATTAACTGAAACTAAAGAATCGTTAACCTCTTGCATAGAAGTCAAATTAACTTTTTCGTAGTTTTTCAAGCTTCTTTCATAAGCAATTTTCTTAGCTTTCAAATTAGCTTTAATTTTTCCACCGGCAAACAATGGTTGCATAATTGAACCACCTAAGCCCCAAATCATTTGAGAAGTTGTAAACAAACTTTCAAAATGTTTTGCGTTGAATAAAACACCGCCACCAAGACTCAATGTAGGCAACATTTCTTTTCTTGCAACCTTAACATCAATTCCTGCCTTTTCAAGCATCTTTTCTGCTTTTCTGTAATCAGGTCTTTGCATAATAACATCAGAATTTACGTATTCCGGAATTGAGCCTGAAAAAGCTAATTTTCTATAATCAGTTCGTTTGTACTCTTCAATATTATTAGGACTATCACCAATTAAAACCGCTAATTGATGAAGAAGCTTTGTTCTTTCTTTTTTCAAATCAGTTAAATCAGCAACACCTGAAATATACGCTTTGTTTGCTTTTACAAGATCAGAAGTTGAAATTATGCCTTCTGCATTACTTACAGACATAATTTCAAAAATTTCTTTTCTTAATTTTACAATATCTTCTTGCAAATCAATCATAGCGTCCATTTTAACAATATTTACGTAAACACTGCCGACTGCTGATACAATTGAAATATAAGCTGATTGTTCGTCCAAAATAGACGCTTCATAAAGCTTTCTTACGGCTATTGTTTTGTTGTGATTTTTACCAAACAAATCAAGTTCATAGTTGGCAACAATAGGAAGCGCAAATCCGCCTGAAGATGGGCCTATAAATTTGCCATATCCGGGGAAAAATCCTGCTTGAATACTTGGAAGCTCTCCTGCTCTTTGCATTACAACATTTTGATAATATTCATCAATCGTCAAAGTTGCCATTTTTAAGTCTTTATTGTTTTCAACAGCTTTAACTATATAATCGTTCAAATATTCGTCATTAAACTGCGCCCACCAACCAAGATTAACATATTCATATTTATTTTTAATCGGTTTAACCTTGTCAACCTTTTTCTTTTTGTTTTTATCTACAGACTGCTCTGCTCCGGCTTTTAAAACAGTTTTTTGTGCTGCTAAAACAGGAACCGCATTGCCTACAGTTAATGACATTAATATAGCTAGTGATAATAACTTTTTCATATTTTATTCTCTTTCTGAAATTAAAGCTTTTAATTTATTACATAAGATAATAGCACGAATGTGTTGCAAATGCAACATGTTGTAAAAATAACATACTTCAAATAGAGGATTGATTATAGAATTTTGTTAATTTGTTTTGCAAACTGTAATTCTCTCCAATGGAGAGAAAGAATTTCTTAATGAAAGGGCGTAAAATTTATTATTTGGTTTAGCCCTTAAATTTAGAAATTCTTGAGAGGGTATTATATTCATATAATGGATTGCTTCGTCGCCCAAATAATAGTTGCTCCTCGCAATGACGGCACACTGGAAATCAGCCCCCACACGAATTTCTAAGTTTCGAGCGCAAGCGCTCTCTACTTGAAATTCTACCCTCCCCTTATTAAGAGAGGGGAAAGCATACGATTGCTTGCGTCATCACCTCTCCGCTGAGAAAGACACAGTCGTTCCCGAGACAGAGGCAAGCGTTACAAATGCGAGAGGGGACTTATTTTGAATTAATATATACACTTCACAAATCCTGCAAAATATGATATTATAAGTACATAGATAACATGTAACACAATGCATATTGTGTTACATCACCGACAAACATATTCAACATTAGGAGAGCTTTAATGAAAAAACGTGGATTCACTTTGGCTGAAATTTTAATTACTTTAGGCATAGTTGGCGTTGTTGCAGCACTTACAGCACCGGCGTTAGTAATGAGTAGCAGAAATGAAGCAAATGCGGCAAAATTGTCTGTTACTGTTTCAAACTTAGAAAATGCATTTACAAGTATGTTAGTAAAAGAAAATGTAGATTCTTTATTTAGTACATCAGCTTGGGGCCAAGTAAGCAACAGGGCAGGATTTGCCGGCAACATTGGTCAATATCTTCATACAAATGGTTTTCGCGATAGCACAGCAAAAGAATATTATGGCGGTGAATATCCTCATTTAATGAATACATCCGGTGGAGATTTGGGAGCAGATGAAAAAAATGTATTAAGTAATTTAGATGTAGCTGCAAATAACAATGCCGGTACTAATCATGTTATTGAATTAAAAAATGGAACAACAGTATTTATTGTTCCAAATACATCACAAGCTCCGACAGAAGCCACTAAACGCGCTATTATCAATGCCGGCGGTTCTTTGTTTAACGAAGCAGCTGACGTATTTATTGACGTAAACGGTGTAAACTCACCTAATATTTTAGGACGTGATATTTTTGCGTTTTATCTTGGAGATGATGGAATTTTATACCCAGTGGGTGGCGTAGATGTTGCTGCTCTTGATAGCAGTGGAAGTAAGGATGGAATTAGCACCACTGATGTATGGAATAGTGCAAGCGCTAAGACCAGAAGTTGTTTAAACGGTAATATTCAAGCCGGCGGCTGGGGATGCACAGCACGTGTAATTGCAGAAGGATATAAAATTAATTACTAACAAATAATTTAAATAATCGTTAAAACACGGCGAGAATTAAGTTCTCGCCGTGTTTTTCTTTGGAAATTTTTAGAACATTTTAATATTTCTTAATATTTTCATAAAAACAAGCAATTTTTATTCACACAAATACTTTATTAATATATAGGGAATTAATTAAGGAATTAGGAGCTAAAATTATGGCAGTTGGAGCAAGAGATTATATTGACAAATTACTTGTAAAAAAGTATGCAGATGAAAAAGTTGACAACCATGAAGCAATGGAATCAATGGTTAATCCTGAAAAAATGTTGGAGGCAATGAACGACGTTGCAAATATTCAGCGCAATATGTTTATGCTGTCGCAAAAATTGTGTTCGACATGTTATGCGATTAACGCACGAGCCGCAAGGTATCAGAAAAAAGAAATGAAAGAAGCATAATTATAAAGGTTCGCACCTGGGAGGATGCGAACTTTTAATTTTATAATTTCTTTGCCAAAAATTTATTCTTTTTTGTTTTTAAGTTATAATTAAGACATTAAACACAGGAGTAAAATAAATGGCAAAGGGTAAAAAAATAAAAGTTGCGTTTCCTCACATGGGGACGATTTCAATTGCGTGGGCAGCAGGACTTAAAAAAATTGGTGTAGAACCTTACGTTCCGCCTTATACAAGCAAAAAAACTTTGTCATACGGAACTAAAAACTCTCCGGAAGCAATTTGTCTTCCTTACAAACTTATTTTAGGCAACTTTATTGAAGCAATCGAAGGCGGCGCTGATTACGTTGCTATGATTACTTCCCCAGGGATTTGCAGACTTGGTGAATACGGTAATAACATCCAAAACACACTAAAAGATTTAGGCTATAAAGCTAATTATATTGAATTGTCATTGTATGATGGAATTAAAGGTTTATACAATTTCTTGAAAGAAATTTCAGGCAAAAACGACCCAATTTTAATTATGAGAGCTATCAACATCACCATTCGTAAGATTTTTGCGATTGACGATTTAGATAGAGCGCTTGCATATTATAGAGCTAGAGAAGTTAAGTTTGGCGAAGCAGAAAAGCATTACAAAAAAGCTTTAAAAATGATTGATAAAGTTGATTCAACGCTTGATTTGAAACACGTTTACCACGAAGCATTAAAAGAAATCGAAAAAACAGAAATCGACCCAAATAGAGAAGTTTTGCATGTAGATTTAACAGGTGAAATCTTCCTTGTAAACGACGAATTTTCAAATCAAAATATCGAAAGAGAATTGGGCAGAATGGGCGTAGAAACAAGAAGAAGCCTTACTGTTGGAAGCTTCTTAAAAGACGCGATTATACCAAAAGCTTTCAGACCGCCTGAAACTCACTTGCAGAGAGCTGAAAGAATGGCAAAACCATACTTGATGCGTGATATCGGTGGTGATGCCTTAGAATGTGTTTCTGACGTAGTATTTGCAGATGTTCATGGGAAAGATGGCATTATCCACATTTCTCCGTTCACTTGCATGCCGGAAATTATGTCTCAAAACATTTTCCCAACAATGAGAAGCGAGCATGAAATACCTATTTTGACATTGATTATGGATGAACAAACAGGTAAAGCCGGCTATATTACAAGACTTGAGGCGTTTGTAGATTTGATGAGAAGAAAGAAACGCGCTAAGTTAGGCAAAAATAAAACAAGAATTTAAATTTGAGATAAGAGATTTAGAAAACATAGAGAGGATTTAGAATGCACTACCAAGGTCTAATTAACAAGTACAGAAAATACTTACCTGTTACAGAGTCAACTCCGATTGTAACTCTTAACGAAGGTAACACTCCGTTGATTAAAGCAGACAATTTGGCAAAGAAAATTGGCTTAGAAGCTAATATTTATTTGAAATTTGAAGGTTGCAATCCAACAGGAAGTTTTAAAGACCGTGGTATGACAATGGCTGTAACTAAGGCGAAAGAAGCAGGCGCAAACGCTATTATTTGTGCGTCTACAGGAAACACCTCTGCATCAGCTGCCGCTTACGGTGCAAAAGCAGGAATTAAAACATTTGTACTTATTCCGGACGGTTATATTGCTTTAGGTAAGCTTTCTCAAGCGATGATGTACGGCGCTGAAATTATAGCAATTCAAGGCAACTTTGACCAAGCACTTGATTGCGTTAGAGAAATTTCTGCAACTCATCCGATTACTTTAGTAAACTCAGTAAACCCATATAGAATTGAAGGTCAAAAAACAGGCGCATTCGAGATTTGCGACGCTTTAGGCAAAGCTCCGGAATACCACTTTATCCCTGTAGGTAATGCAGGTAATATCACAGCTTACTGGAAAGGTTACAAAGAATATTTTGCAGAAGGCAACATTAAAGCTTTACCGCAAATGATGGGATTTGAAGCAGAAGGCTCAGCAGCAATCGTTCGCGGAGAAAGAATTTTGAAACCTGAAACATTAGCAACTGCAATCAGAATTGGTAACCCTGCAAGCTGGAAACAAGCAGAAGCAGCAAGAGATGAAAGCAAAGGTAAAATCGGTTGCGTTTCTGATGAAAAAATTGTTGAAGCTTATAAAATGTTAGCATCGTCAGAAGGTATTTTGTGCGAACCGGCAAGCGCAGCTTCTGTTGCAGGCTTAATTCAAGCACACTCACAAGGACTTGTAAAAGAAGGAACTGACATCGTTTGTATCCTTACAGGTAACGGACTTAAAGACCCTGATAATGCAATCAAGTATTCTAACGCGGATGTTAAAAAGACATCTTCTGAAATTAATGATGTTTTAAAAGCAATGGGTATCTAAAATGTTAAGAAAAGAATTTGTTGACGCAAAAAGAATTGTAATCAAGCTCGGTACAAATGTTTTAAGAAATGCTGACGGCGAAGTTGCTATTTCTCGTATTTATTCGTTTATTGAAGACATGTCAAAACTCGTAAAACAAGGCAAAGAAGTTATTTTGGTGACTTCCGGCGCTGTTGGTTTGGGCAAAAAGAAATTGAATTTGGATTCAACCGCAGAAGACGGCGTTAAGCAAGCTTGCGCAGCAGTTGGTCAAAGTCGTTTAATGTCTTTTTACGAAAACGGTTTTGGAATTTACGACGTTCCGATTGCGCAAATTCTTTTGACAGAAGATGATTTTTCTCTTAGGTACAGATATTTGAGTCTAAGAACAACTTTGAATAAAATTCTTGAATTTGGAGTTGTGCCGATTATTAACCAAAACGACACCGTTTCAACAATCACCATGAATCCAATGATGGCAGGCATGAAGGTTTGTTTCTCTGATAATGATAAACTTTCTGCACTTGTTGCAAGCGAACTTGATGCGGATTTGTTAATTTTGCTTTCTGACATCAACGGGCTTTATACCGCTAATCCAAAGGAAAATCCTAATGCGACTTTGATTAAAGAAGTTGATGGAGTTACAGATGAGATTATGGCGCTTGGAACAGACGCATCTGAAGGCGGTCGTGGTGGCATGAGAACAAAACTTGAGGCCGCAAAACTTGTAACTCGTTTTGGTGGTCGAGTTTTGATTGCAAACGGTAAAATACCTTATGTAATTAATAAAATTTTTGATGGCGAAGATATCGGTACAATGTTCTTGCCAACAAGTGAAAACCTGCCTGATAAAAAGCGCTGGATTGGTTATGCAACAAATATTATAGGCGGACTTGTAGTTAATAATGGTGCTAAAAAAGCAATATTAGAACAATGCTCAAGCCTTCTTCCGATTGGAATTTTAAATGTTGTGAATGATTTTAAACAAGGTGAAGTTGTTTCAATTATGGATGAAAATAATGTTGAATTCGCGCGTGGCATGGTTAATTACAGTTCACAAGAATGCCGTAGAATTGTAGGTTCACATTCTAATAATATAGAGAAAATTTTGGGTTACAAAAACTACGACGCTGTAATTACAAGAGATAATATTACGGGATTAGTTTAAGTTAATGGTGCAAAATTAACACACTGCCTTTTTCGATAGAAAAAACAAAGTAATTGTAAATAATATTAATTACCACCTTGTAGAATTGATTCTCCGAACTTGCATTTTATTATGTAAAAAACGGAGAAAATTTCATGAAAACTGTATATTTTGATATTGAAAACTACGAAGAAGAATTTTTACGCACAAAACACAACAACGATTGTATATTTGTGAAAGATGCTTTAAATGATTTAGAGCCTGTTAATCCAGATTATGCAGATGCTGAAATCATTTCTGTATTCACAACATCAAGAGTTGATGCTAATGTACTTAAACAATTCAAAAATCTCAAATTGATAGCCTTGCGTTCTGTCGGATTTAACCATATAGATATAGAATACTGCAAAGCTCATAATATCGTAGTTGAAAATTCACCGGAATATGGAAATCAATCTGTTGCAGAATTCGCATTAGCACTTTTAATGGATGTTTTGAGAAAAGTTACAGTTTCATATCTTGAATACAAAAATTCTAAAGTCCATCCTACTTGTTTGATGGGAATGGAATTGTACGGAAAAACAATGGGTATTGTAGGTCTTGGCGCGATTGGTTCAGCATTCGCAAGAATTGCACACGGCTTAGGCATGAAAATTTTAGGCTATGATAAAATTGAAAAAGAAGTTTTAAAAGTTGATTTAAATGTTACGTATACAGATTTTGACACTTTACTTAGAAATTCTGATTTTATTTCTATCCACGCTCCTATGAATGAAGAAAACTATCACATGTTTGACAAAAATAGTTTTGATAAGATGAAGAAAAGCGCAATTTTAATTAATACTGGACGCGGAGAATTGATTGACACTCAAGCGCTATTCAATGCACTTGTAAACAAAAAAATTCTCGGCGCAGGACTTGATGTATTAGAAAACGAACAAACTATTACTGATGTAGATTATATGATTGGAATTAACAGACTTGATAAATTAACTTTAAAACAAACTATTATCAATACACGTTTGTTCCAATTGGATAATGTAATTCTAACACCACATATTGCATACAATACTAAAGAAGCAATCGAAAAAATTCTAAATACTACATTAAACAATATAAAAGCTTTTAAAAATGAAATTATACAAAATAGTGTTATATAAAAAACGCAAAATTCATTTTTTTTACTAATAAAAATGTAGAAAATAAAATACGGGATGCAGCAAACAAAGCATCCCGTATTTCATAATACAATATTTCTTTTTCAATTAATATCTTGCCAAATATTTGTCAATTTCCCACTGAGAAACATAAGTTCTAAATGAATCCCACTCGATTTCTTTTGCAGTCACAAATTCATCTACTATATGATCTCCTAAAGCTGTTTTAGCAATCAAAGATTTATTCATATAATCTAGTGCTTCTTGCAAACTTCCCGGTAAAGATTCTATTCTCATTTTCTTTCTTTCTCTGTCTGAAAGTTTATAAATATTAGCGTCTACAGGTTTTGGAGGCTCAATTTTATTTCTTACACCGTCTAAGCATGCTGCAAGAATTGTAGCAAATGCTAAATAAGGATTACAACTTGGATCTGGAGAACGAAGTTCTACACGAGTTGAAATTCCACGTTTTGCAGGAACTCTTAACAATGCACTTCTATTAGCTAATGACCAAGCCATATAAACAGGTGCTTCATAACCGGGAACTAAACGTTTGTAACTATTTACAGTTGGATTAAGAATTGCAGTCATGCTCTTAATATGTTTTAAAAGTCCGCCGATTGCATATCTTGCAGTATCAGATAATTGATATTCAGCTTTTTCATCATAAAAAGCATTTTTATTATCTTTAAATAATGAAATATTACAATGCATGCCGGAACCGTTAATACCATAAACAGGTTTTGGCATAAATGTTGCGTGCAAACCATATTGAGCCGCTATAGCTTTAACCGCAACTCTAAATGTTGCAACATTATCAGCAGTTGTTAAAATATCAGAATATTTAAAATCTACTTCGTGCTGACCGTCAGCTACTTCGTGGTGAGATGCTTCAATATCAAAATCCATTTCCTGCAACGTACTTACTATATCTGAACGTACTGCTTCACCTAAATCATCCGGCCCTACATCATAATAACCGGCAGTATCATGAGTTTTTGTTGTAATTTTACCCTCATCATCTTTTTCAAATAAAAAGAATTCAGCTTCCGGCCCTACATTCATAGAGAAACCAAGTTTTTTAGCTTCTGCCATAAGTCTTTTTAAATTACATCTTGGACAGCCTTCAAATGGTGTTCCGTCAGCATTGTGAATATCACAAATCAATCTTGCTGAATTTTTGCCATCGTGCTCTTGCCAAGGCAAAATTTGAAAAGTATTTTTATCAGGATAGAAAAACATATCTGATGTTTCAATATTTCTAAAACCCTTAATTGATGAACCATCAAGCATAATCTCATTATTTAAAATTCTATCAATGTGTTCGGATGGAATCGCTAAATTCTTTACCTGACCATTAATGTCTACAAATTGTAATTTTATAAATTGTACATTGTATTCAGCTATAAGCCTTTTAATATCAGCATCTGTATAACTTGTGCCGTTAAGCGGCTGATGTTGAAAATCCATACGAATCCTCCATTCTTCTTAATAATCCTATGTCTAATCTTCTCAAATATGTTTTAACTTTATATTATTTTTCGCTCGCGGTCAATAGTTTTAATATAAAGAATTTATAAAAATCACTATTTTTAAAAGAATATTAAGTTTTGTAAAATACAAATTTTTACATTATTTTTTCTTAATATTTCGTTACGCATTTTCTTAAACGCTAAAGTCTTGTAATAACAAGAATTACAGCCATTTCTAAAATACGTTTTATGAAGTTTTGTAACAAAGCAAGACAAAACGTTCAAGATTTTTGAAAAACATCCGTAGACACAAACATACCAAGTTGTTGATTAGAAAAACCTTAAGAGGAGTTGTGTCGTAATGAAAAATCTAGTATTAATCTTATTTGCATTTTTATTTTTAGGAGTTAACCAAGCATTCGCTTACAGAGTTACAGACTTTTCAACTGATGCGAAAATTGTTGAAGCTGTAAGAATTTTAGAACAAGCGGGTGAAACAGATGTTTTAAGAAGCCTTGAAAGAAGAGCTGTTAGAATTAAATTTAACAATCTTTCAATGGTTTCATACAACAGTGCAAATGCTTTTGCAGTAAGCACAACAAACGAATTCGGCACAAAAGTTATCTATATTAATTCAATTTATAGAAATGCACCGGCAGAACAAATCGCATGCTTAATCGCTCACGAAAGCTGTCACACAGGTTATAGCGCAACTTTAGCAGAAGAAACAACTGCAACACAAAAAGAAGCCGCTTGCTGGACAAGATTAAAATCAGCATACAAAACTTATCCTGATTCTAAATTAACAAGAAGATTAGACAAATTAAGCGGATTGTATATGGCTTCAACTACAAATAACAACTTAGTTGAACAAAAAATTGCATCAAGCAGTTTTTACAGAAGTCAATTAGGCTTAAACTAAAAAGATTTGATACATAACTCCTTCTAAATTACAGCACCTTCACTCATCGGTGAAGGTGTCTTTGTGTTGGTTTAAATACTTGAAAAGCATGCCACAAAAAGCATGCTCAAAATAATTAGTGTAAAAAATACACCGAATGGGTAATACCCGACCGGGCTATTTTTAAGTGTATTTTTGACATTTTATCCCCAATCCCTCAATTTTACTGGATTTCACAAAAGTTAACAAAAAGAACTTTACCCTCTTGACTTTTTAATTTATATGGTGCATAATGAAATTGTTGAATGAAGTGTAAATCAAACACTTAATAAAACAGAAAGTTCACAGAGGTGATAGAAATGTTAGTTAATAAAATTTCAAATATAAACTTTAGAGAAAATACAAACAATATAAATAACAATAAATATATGACAAGAGAATTAGGTTCTCAAAACGCAATTTTAATGTTAAGAGATCCAAACGCATCAGTTAAGTTCCAACAAAACAGAGCATTCGCACAAAATGCAGACTCAGTAAGCACAAATCCGTTAAAAGCTCTTGGTTACAAATTATACAGAACTTTCAGCATGATTAAATCTGATGATCAAAATGTTCAAGCTGATGCAAAACAATTCAATGCAATTGCATAATTTCAAAATTTAAGAACACACACATAAAATCTATAATACACACACATAATTTAGCGATAATCTTTTAGTTATCGCTTTTTTCTTTTATTACAACCCATTAATAAAGCACAAGAGCATCAAAAAATTGCTCTTGTGCTAATTAGTGTATTATATACACGTATCCTTAAGAAATAAATCCTCCTTGCTCAAACTAATTTGCCAAAGACGAATGAAAAGTTCTTGAAATTACATCATCTTGCTGTTCTTTTGTAAGTTTAATAAAGTTTACAGCGTATCCGGAAACACGAACTGTAAGTTGCGGATAATTTTCAGGATGTTTTTGAGCATCTAATAAAGTTTCGCGATTAAATACGTTTACATTCAAATGATGTCCGCCTTTTTCTACGTATCCGTCTAAAAGATTGATTAAATTTTCTTCTTGTTGTGTAGCCATAATTTTATCTCCTATTTGTCTTTCCGATTTAACAATTTTATTATAACGCATGACACACAACATTTCTGTTGTTTATACAACATCCTTATATTAATAAAAATTTTTACATATCAGTAATAATAATACGCTTATCAGACGCGATTTTTTCAACATTCAAAATCGTATAAAGCATATCATTATAGATAAATTCATTTGAAAAATATCCGTCATTTATTTCATTAATATCATCTTGTTGAAATTCAAAAAGTTCATTAATTTTATCTATCAAAAGCGCTAATTTCAGTTCATTACATTTAATAATAATTACAGGTTTTTTATCTGAAACAACACTAGACTCTAAATCTAAAAAGTTCTTTAAATTAATGACCGTAATATAATCACCGCGGAGATTCATTATCCCTTCAATAAAATCAGGCGTTCCCGGGACATTTGTTATTGATGTATCTTTCAAAACTTCTTTCACATAATCTAACGCTATACAATAAGTATTAGAATTCAAATTGAAAGAAATATATTTATTTTTAACGTGCAATTCGCTTGATGCAAGTTTCATTGTCGATTTATTTACAACTTCAAGCGTTCTTTTTGCCATAATCGCTTTTGATGTTTCATCTTGAGGAAACAATTTTGGTATTTCAACCTTTGCCCACTCTTGATGTTTTTTCAAAAGATTTTCAACCGAATAAATATTAATTATAAAAATGGTTTCATTGTTAATTTTATACAAAGAATCAATAACCGTATTGCTGTCAGCGTAAGGAATTGCATCAACAAAAGCGCTATCAAACGGCAAAATTCCGATAACTTTATCTGTAATAATTCCGTAAATCAATTCATCAGTTTTTACAATTAAAAGTTCGTTATGGACAGTATAAGGTCTTACTTCTATATCAAGATAAAATCTGATATCAATTACATTGATAACAAAATTATTGTATTTTAAAAGTCCGACAATGTTATTTGGTAATTTTTGCGGATAATCTAGCGCCGGCAACTTCATAATTTCAAGTACATTTGCAGAGTTAACCGCGTATTTGTTATCCCCAACTTGAAAATATAAATGAGTATTCTTTTTTTGCTCAATTAAATTACTGCTGTTCATGCAAAACCACCCTGTTTCTTCCGCTTTCTTTCGCTTTATACAAAGCTTCATCAGCAGATTTCAAGATTTCTTCAGGTGAATTAAGGTCTTGATAATTCATAGTTAAACCTATACTAACAGTAACTTTCGCCTTAACATTATTTAGATTGAAATCGTATTCTTCAACCATGCGTCTAAGTCGTTGAACCGGAATGACTGCGCCTTCAATATTTGTTTCAGGCATAATCATAATCAACTCTTCGCCACCGTATCTATACAACAAATCGGTTTTTCTAAACGCTTGTTTCATCAAGTCTGCAACCGTCTTTAGAACGTAATCACCATACTGGTGTCCATAAGTATCGTTAACTTTCTTAAAGAAGTCAATATCAAGAATTGCAAGGCTGAAATCTGACGGATGACGCTTTGTACGGTTGAATTCTTGCTCTAAGCCGATTTCAAACTGTCTTCTGTTATAAAGTCCTGTTAGACCATCAAGAACTGACATAAATTCTTTTTCGGTGTACTGATATTTCATCTTAAAAATTGCAAGAAGTTCGCTAATCATAATATCAAAATATCTAAATGATGCGTAATCCATATCTTGACGCGTATAAAAACAAATTCCACCAATAAGTTTTTTGTCAAAAATCAATGGGATGATAATTTTTGATTTTAGGTCAGAGAATTTGTAATCAAGTTCTTTGCCTAAAAGCATTCTTACAACTTCAAATTTGGTATTCTTTAAACTACGGAATTCTTCCATTTTCTTAAAGAAATCATACTGAACATCAGAAAGTACGCCTTTGCTAAGATTTCTTCCCAATGTATCAATATACAACATATTTTCAGCATAATCATCCGGAGAAGCGAAGAATATTCCTGCTAAACTGTACTCTACAAAAGAACTTAGCAAAGAGAATAATTTTTCAACAAGAATTCTTTCGTAATTCAAAAAGTCACTCAGATTTCTAAATTCATTTGAAAAAACTGATTTCAAAAGCAAATCATTCAAAATCATGTTCAATCTTGTTTGCGCGGAATTATCAGAATTAGTTTTTAACGCTATTTTAGCTTTGTATTCTTCTGTTACAGGATATCTGCGAAGAGTTGCGTTAATATTTCTAACAAGTTCGTTCATATCAATTGATTTTGATAAAAATAATTGCGCACCCGCTTTTTTACCCCAGAAGTTATCAATTTTTTTATCCAAAACCGTAAGCAAAATTACAGGAATTTTCTTTGTTTCATCAACATTTTTAATCATTCTGCATAACTGATATCCATCAATTACAGGCATCATGATATCCGAAACAACAATATCCGGAATGTAATCATACAGTTTTTTATAAGCTTCTGCACCGTTCGTTGCAGTTTCTACTTCAAAACCATTATTAACCAGCCCGTCTCTCAAAAATTTCAATTGGGTATTACTATCTTCAACTAACAGAACTTTTGTTGTCATAATTTTTTATATTCCAATTTTAACGATTTTAGTATAAAATGATTATATAATAAATACTTAAAAAAAACTATAGGAGAGAAAAAGTGCTTGACGAAAAAATCTTCGGACTTAAACAAAAATTTAATATAAAATGTGTTATTGATATTGTTGCGTTTACGCTTGTTTGCGTATTGTTTTTAATATTTGCAAAAGTCAACAGAGTAGCGCCTTATGATACAGTCTTATTTTTAGCGATAATTGTCATATTTAGAGTAACGGTGCACATTATAACTAAACAATGGATATCAAAAGCAATCAAAACAACACTTACAAGCCAGTCAAATTCATTGTCTGAAACAACAGGCGATATTATGAATACGTTGAACGAACAGAAGAAAATTTTTGAAACGTTGACTGTGAACACAAAAAATATCTCTACTCTTGTAGAAAAATTGAAAGCCTTATCTGAAGATTCTGTTCAAACTTCTAAAAATACAGAAAAACAAGTAACTCAATCTATTAGTTTTTCAGAAAAAGAGCATGACGCAATTTCTTCAAATGCGGATAAAATGCTTGTTTTAAGACAAAAAATCCAAATGATTGCGGAACTTATTTTAGAGCTTTCTGAACACTCACAACAAATCGGAAGCACAATCAGCGTAGTTGACGATATCGCAGAGCAAACAAACATGCTTGCTTTGAATGCTGCGGTTGAAGCTGCCAGAGCAGGCGAACATGGTAAAGGCTTTGCGGTTGTTGCCGGTGAAATTCGTAAACTTGCTGATGAATCAAAACAGGCAATTACAAAGATTACTTCACTTACAAGTAATATTCAATACACAACAAACTCAACTGTTATGGCGACAGAAGAAGGTTCTAAAGAAATCGAAGCTGTTGTTAAAGATATTAACAGTGTTTCTTCTAATTCAGAAGTTTTATTAAATCTGATTAAAGAGATTTTGGACTCATTAGAAATCTTGAATCAGAACGCTAAAAAGCAAAATGATATTATTGAACGCTTGAATATTATTGATGAAGAAAACTCTTCAATTGCTGAAACTCTTATTCAGACAATGACATCAGGTGCAGAAAAAATTTCAAAATTAAACAATTTATCAGCTGATATTAAAAATTCAGCAATAGAAGGTTAGGATTAAGTTGGACTTTTCGGATAACAATCAAAATAATAAAGAAGTATTAGAGATTTTTCGCGTTGAATCTGAAGAAATTCTTGACAGGCTTTTCAATAATTTGTTTGCGCTGGAGGATACTCCTGCAAACAAAGATATTATTGGAGTTGTCTATCGTGATTTACACAGCTTAAAAGGCGCTGTAAGAATGGTTGGATTTAATAATATCCAAATGATTCTGCATAAAATGGAAGATTTTTTTGACAGCGTTAATAATAATAAAATTCTTCTTGATGCAAATATCTTAAAGTTAATGAATAATTCGCTTGAAGCAGTTTCTAAATATCTTCAAGAATCCATACAAAATGAAAGAGAAATTATTGATGAAGGTTATACGACAATAATTTCTAATCTGGAATTTCTTATGGAACAAGAGTTAGAAAAAGCTCAAACTCCCGAAGAAAATGCTAAAATATCTTCTATTATTGAACCGGATGAAGATACATCAAAAGAGTTAGCAAAAAATCAGGAAGAAATTAATAAAACCTTTAATAATTGTTTTGAGATAGTAGACGGAATTGTACCGGAAGAAGAATCACAAGATATCATTATTCTTAAAGAAGAAGTACAAAAAATCTACGAATTTTTTAAAGATACTAATCTTTATGAAGTTAAAAATTCGCTTGAAAATATACTTACAAAACTCGATTTTGTGATGAATGCGACAAACACGCTTACGATTAGCGAAATTTTAGAACTTCGTAATGAATTAAGCTCTGCCGCTGCCAAATTTACTACTTCTTGCATTGAAACAGAAGAAGGCGGATTAACGTTTTTTGATATTGCAGAAAAAATCACCATGCTTCAAGGAAGTAGCGTTTATACAAAAGAAATTAAAGAAGACATACTTAAATTAAGAGAAAATATTGATGACACAAACGTTTTAGAAGTTATCAATATGATTATTGAAATCCTTGATTTCATTTTGGAAAACTCTGTTCAGCTTGAAGAACAAATGATGCAGACGCTAAAAAGTGCGGTTGAATATTGTGCTGCGCCTAATGAAAGCATTGATAGTGATTTAATCGTTCAACAATTAGAAATTATGAAACAGCTTCTTGAATTAAACTACAAGAAGGATACCGGAGTTGTTGAAACAAAAAATCTCTCAACACAAACTTCAGGTGGCGGAAATAAATCCACATCATCTACAGAAATCAAGACTTTACATGTAAATGCTCAAAAGCTTGATACACTTGTAAATCAGCTTGGCGAATTAATTATTACAAAGATTAAAACAGAAAAAAATCTTGAAAAAATTGACAATATAAAAAATGTTAACGAAAATTGCCAAAAGGATTTGTTAAAAACTTCAAACTATTTAAGATATTATAATCGAAAATATTTGCAAACAGGTGCTTCCGAACAGTATACAAGCGCTTTTGTAAAACAAGTTTTCTCGCTTTTATCAGATATTACGCAAAATGTTTCAAGAACAATTTATGATTTGAATTCACTTTATCGTTCTTCAAAAGAGGATGACATGAAAATGCGTTTAATCATTGACGAAATGGAGTCAATGGTTAAAAATATCCGCGTATTACCGATTTCGACCGTATTTAATTCATTCTCAAGAATGGTACGCGATATTGCAAATGAAAAAGGTAAAGATATCGATTTTGAAATTGAAGGCAAAGATACTTGCGCAGATAAGAAGATTATTGAAGAAATCAAAACGCCGTTAATCCATATTTTGAGAAATGCAATTGACCACGGTATTGAAACTCGCGAAGAACGTATTGCAAACGGCAAAAACCCTGTCGGTAGAATTCTTTTATCTGCAAAACAAGATGATAACAAAGTTATTATTGAGGTTATGGATGACGGGCATGGTTTTAACCTCGAAAAAATCAAAGATAGAGCTGTTTCAAGAGGATTTTTAACACAAGAAGATATTGATTCTATGACTGATGAATCTATCATGAATATTATTTTCTGGCCGGGATTTACAACTGGTGATTCAATTACAAGTATTTCCGGACGCGGTATCGGGCTTGATGTTGTTAAAACTAAAATTTCTCAACTAAACGGAAAAGTTAAAGTTATTTCTGAATTCGGCAAAGGTAGCTGTGTTCATATTGAAATCCCTGTGACACTTACTACGCTTAGAGTTTTCTTGGTTAAGATTTCTGAACAGACTTTTGCAATTCCTATTCAAGTTATTACAACATTTATTCTTAAAAATCAAAATGAAATTAAGACGAATAACGGAGTGCGCTCTATTGTTTATAACAACAAAATTATCCCACTATATTATTTGTCTGATATTTTGAAACTCAAAGCAATTCCACGCGGAGAAAAAGAAACAATTTTGATTATAGAAGCTGATGATAAAACTATCGGCTTAGTTGTTGATAAACTTTTAGGCGACCAAGACATTTTACAGAAAAAGCTTTCACCACCTTTATATAAAGTTAAAAATATATCCGGTATTACAAATTTGGCGTCAGGCGAATTGTGCTTAATTCTTAATATGCAGGATATCTTGCACTATGACTTTAATAAAGCTATCAGTTCTGCGCAAGATCCTAAATTACTTCCGAATGACATTTTATCATACAAGCGCATTCTTGTGGTGGATGATTCAATTACAAGCAGAACTATGATTAAAAATATTCTCATGAATATCGGGTATTCTGTAGACGCGGTTTTGGATGTGGAAGAAGCATTGGTTAAACTTAAGATAAATCACTACGACTTGATTATAACTGATTTGACTATGCCAAAAATCGATGGTTATGAATTTGTAGAACGCTTGAAAAATGATGAAATGTATGCAGATATTCCGGTTATTGTAATGAGTTCATTGCCTGAAAAAACTGCGCTTAAACGTCTTGAACCGCATAGAATAGAATACTATATGCAAAAAGACGATTTCAATCAAAATATGTTTGCAGAACAAATTAAAAAAATTATTACAAAATATCACGAAGGATAAGCAAAAAAATTAACTTTGCCATCAAATTACTCCAAATGGCTATATTTGTGTTGAATGTTTAAGTTATAATAATTCTGAGCGTTTTACTGAAAATTATCGGAGGGTTTATGAATAAAAATTTTTGGAAAAAAGCGGGAATTGCTGTAAGTGCAAGTGTTATAAGCGCATATTCATTATTTTTATTAGCACCTTTAGCACTAAATCCTGTCATAAATAATTATTCCGGAGAAATCTCTAAAATAATCAAAGATTCTTGTGGCTTAAATTCATCCGTTGAAGGTATCAAATTTGTTACTACACCGAAATTAACGGCGGGTATTAAAGTTAAGAATTTCAAGCTTTTAACTCCTAAAGACGAGGAAATTTTAAACGCCGATGATTTTCAAGTAAAAATGTCTTTGCTTCCGCTTTTTGCCAAAAAAATCCGAGTTGACGCAGTTCAGCTAAAATCCGCTAACGCAAATATCAAAATGGATCACAAAGGACATTTTGATGTAGAAAAATATTTACCGCAACAAGAAGAAACTGAAAATACAGAAGTTCAAACAGAACCTGTTGTTTTGCCTTTCGGTTTAAAACTCTCAAACCATTTGCCTGATATAAGAGTTGGTAATTATAACGTAGTTTTAACAGACGGAGTGAACAAGTATGTTGTGTCTGGTGATAAAGCCGAAGTTACTGATTTTATTTTAAACAAGCACATAAAAATTGCAACAAACGGTAAAATGACTTTGCGTGATAGAGAACAATTTAATTACAATATTAAAGTTTTCAACAAAATCATGCCAAATTTAGAATTAAACGATTTGGTTTGCAATCCACAACCAGTGGAAGAAAATAAAGAAGAAACCGCACCAATAGATATTATCGGAATATTGGACGGAATCTATCAATACAAGCTTACAGCTAATGCTGATGCGGATTTAACAATTGCGCAGGATGATATTAAAGGTCAAGTAAATGTATCAAATGTTTCTTTAATTAACTTACCAGCAAGTAATGCGGATTTGAAATTCAAAGGTAACAATATTGATATTTTATCTGATATTTATACTGCAAAAGACGAAGTTTCACATATAAACGGTGTTATTAAAACAGGCAGTAAACCAAAAATTGATATGAATTTTAAATCAGGTGCAGAAATCGCAAATATTTTAAATATAGTTAAAAATATTGCATTGATATTTAATATAAAAGATTTACAAACATTGAGTGCAAACGGGAAATTAGACGCTGATTTTAATATTAAATCGGATATGAAATCCGTAAACTCAAGCGGTTATTTAAAAATCCCAACTGCTAATCTTTATTACGGTTTGTATAAAATCGGTGTAGATAGTATTAATGCTGATATTCGACTAGATAACAACAATATTGATATCAAAAATATCGGTTTTTCTATTCTTAATCAGCCTTTGAAATTTTACGGTACAATTAGCGAAGATGCGGTTAGTGATTTGCACTTAACTGCTAACAAATTAAACGTAAAAGGGCTTATTGTTGCTTGTGGTCAAGCCGCTTTATTAAAGGACAACAATATAAATTCAGGCACTGTATCAATGAACGTGGATATTAAAGGCAAGTTGGACAAGATTAATCCGCTTGTGAAAATTAATCTTGAAAATCTTAATATCAAAAACGTTCCTGCAAATACAACGATAAAAGCACCTTTAACAGTTATAAATATAACTTCTGACGGAAAAACTTTTTCAGGAAACGCAAAAAGTACAAATCTTTTGGCTATAAATCCTGCAGCAAAAGTTTCGATTCCAAATATAGCTATGAATATTCGTGAAGACGAGTTAGAAATTACTCAAACTCCGGTTACGATTGATAAAATCAAGATAAATGTTTCAGGTAAAATTAAAAATTACTTGAAAGATAAGATGACACTTGATTTTGTTACAACAGGCGATATTAAATCCGATTTAATCGGCGATATTAATATTGCAAAACAAACGTTGGGCTTGAATTACGCAACCACCGCGCCTTCTACAATAATTGTTCCAATGTTTGACAAATCTAAAATGACATTTTCAGGAAATATCGGAATTACAGGCAACATGGCTAATCCGATTTTAAAAGGACAAGTGAGCGTACCGAGTTTGAGTATTCCTGAAATCCCTGTAAGTATGACAAATATGGCAATCAAACTTAACGGTGCAATTTTAAACGGAAGTGCAACCGTTGAGAAATTCACATCCGGAGGAATTGAAGCCGAAACTTTAACAAGTGATTTTTCAATGAAAGGCGAAAATTTTTATCTTAATAATTTAAAAGGAACTGCGTTTAACGGAAAAATCAACGGCAATATTATTTATAATTTGAATAACGCAAAAACAACTGTCGAGTTTAAAGGTACAGGATTAAACGCAGAAAAAGCCGTTTACGGTGGAACAGGCATTAAAGATGCATTAACAGGGACTTTAAGTTTCGATACAAAATTAACGCTGACCGTTGCTGATTATAACGACATGATGAATTCAATGCGCGGTAATTTAAATTTTGATATCAAAAATGGTGCTTTTGGCGCAATAGGACGCTTAGAGAATTATTTACATGCAGATAATATTATAAGCAGTGCTATACTTAAATCTACTGTTGCAACTATTTCAAATGCAATAAATATTGCAGACACAGCAACATTTAATTCTTTGAGCGGAAAATTGACTTTTGTTAACGGCTGGGCAGAACTTAATCCTGTAAAAAGTTCAGGGCCATTGCTTTCTTACTACGTAAAAGGAAAATACAATCTTTTAAGTGGAAATGCAATTTTAGTGATTTTAGGACGTTTGGACGGTTCTGTTGTTGCAAAAATGGGACCAATTGGCCAATTATCAGCAACAAAACTTTTAAGCTATATTCCAAAATTTGGAACATCCACTGCTAACTTTGTTAATTCACTTACTGCAAGTCCTAAAAATGAGCCTACAAACCAAATTCCGGCTTTAACAAACGGAAGTACAACATATAAAGACTTTAAAGTTGTTCATAGCGGAATTGCAGGCAAAGCTTCTTCAATTAAATCTTTTAAATGGTTGACAGAAGTTGACACAAGTGCGATTGAAACAAAAACAATGAAAGAAACAATAAATGATATAAAAACTTCCGTTGGCACAGACGTTACAAACACAATTCAAAGCGTAACCGATGCGGTTACAACTTCGAAAGAACAATGGAATACAACAAAAGACCAACTCAAAAATAGCGCAGAAGAGTTGAAAAATTTGTTTAAGTTTTAATGAATAAAAAACATTCAACTTTTAATCAAATTTCATCATCAATTAAAATGTAAAGTTTTGTTACAACATGTTCAAACGCTGAAATTACCTACTTTTTAAATACTTTATATATATAAGATGGTAATATAGAAAGCAGTAAGTAAGATGAGCACAGGATTTAATACAGATTTACAATCAATATTAAACAGCGCAAAGAGCCAACTTTCATCTATTGGTGTAAGTGGCGCTTCATCTTCTTCAGGAAATAATTATTTAAATAGCGTTTGGGGTTTGGTTCAAGAAGGACAATCAGCTATTGACGGTAACGACCAACAAAAAGCTCAAGCAATTACAAATATGGTTCAAAAATTATTGAGTATGGTAATGAGCTTGGGAACAAACGAAAACTCTAAAGCTACCCAAGAAGTTACAAACAACGATAATAATGCAACTCAAGTAAGCCAAAAAGCTAGTGATAAAGCTAGTGAAGTTCAATCTAAGGTTGATGAAATCGTTAGCAACATTCAATCAGGAACTAGCGATATTAAAGACGCAATTGCTCAAATTGAAGAAATTGGCGGAAAGCAAGAAGATATCGAAACAGCTCAAGAAGCTGTAAAAGAACAAGCTGATATTATTAATGAAAACTTACAAATCATTAATAACGGTGTCTCTTCACCTGATGCAAAACAAAATGCTTTAGCAAATATCAAAAACGCTTCTGCTGAAATTCAAAAATTGACAGATTCAATGTCATTTTTAACAAAAGATGCGCAAAACAAAATTCAAGAACAAAATTCAATCATCGAAAACGCAACAAATAATTTATCAACTTTGATTACAGATGCTGCTACAACAATTTCAACAGGTTCTAGTGATTTGCAATCTTTCATTCAAAATGCAGCTCAACAAATAGTAATAAATACTGCTACAGAAACAACAGGCGCAGTGAATGAAGGTGTTGGCTCTGCTGCAACTGCTACAGGAGCTTCAACAAGCTGGATTCCATTTGTTGGTCAATCAGCAAGCACAAAACTTATGCAAATTGGTGCTGACCAAACAGCAGCAGGAGCAACAAGAATTGGCGGTGCTGCAAAAACCTTAGCATCATTAACTCAAGCAATCGGTAAAATGGGTTCTGATATCCAAGGTATGACCGGCTTGGTTGGCAGCGTTCAAGGCGAAAGTGATACAGCTGTTGGTTTGGTTGGTGATTATCAAACAAAATTGTCATCAATCATCACAGCAACAGGTTCTTGGTCTCAAGTAGTAGACGCGAATACTGAATTGCAAGCTGCAGTAGCAGAATATGAAGGTCAATCAACAGAAGGCGCTCAAAAACCTGATTATTCTAAATTTGGCGCTATGCAAGATGACAAAACAAAAACTCAACAAGGAACAGGCGCTATAAATTTTGACCCAACAAAATTCAAATCAGCTTTTGGAATTTAATTACAACTAACGCAAGCCTTTTTCAGGATGTGCAGAATTTGATTTTACAATCTCATAATATTCATTCTTATCAATATTAACACCCATATTCTTGGTATCAATTGTAAACTTCTTTTTCTTTTTTGGTTTATACGGATTAACGAACAATTACATTTCCTTCCCCGACTTGAACGATTGTTGGTTTATGAGTTTTAATTTCTTCCGGAGTTAAATCAGCATAAGTTACGATAATAATTTTATCACCCGGTTGAGCTTTTCTAGCTGCTGCGCCATTCAAACAAAAACATTTCGAACCGCGTCTACCTTTAATTACATAAGTTTGAAATCTTTCACCATTATTGATATTTAAAATTTCAACTTTTTCCCATTCCATAATTCCGGATAGTTCTAAAAATTCTTCGTCTATAGTAATTGAGCCAACGTAATTTAGATTAGCATCTGTAACAGTTGCTCTATGTATTTTTGAGTTTAAAAATTGTCTTAACATATCTACCTCGCACCAAACATATTAGCACGAACAAACTTTATATTATAGATACAAAACGAATAAGTCGGATTTTAATAAAAATCCGACTATATAAACTTATTTAAAATTTTTCGACAAATAATTGAAAATATGCTTGTGGATGTTCGCATACAGGACATTTGCAAGGAGCTTCTTTACCAATATGAATATGTCCGCATTTTCGACAAACCCATTGCGTTGTTTCATTTTTCTTAAAAACTGTTTCAGCTTCAAGTTCTTGCGCCAATAATTCAAATCTATGAGCATGTCTTTTTTCAATTTCTAAAATATTATTAAATAATATTGAAATATCATCAAATCCATCTTGTTTAGCTACTTGCGCAGAATTTTTATATAAAATTTCCCACTCTTCTCTTTCGCCTGATGCTGCAGATTTCAAATTTTCATAAGTATCTCCAAAAAAGAATGGATAAGCACCTGTTACAGTCAAATGTTCTGAATTCGGAATATGTTTATAAAACAATTTCGCATGTTCAAATTCATTTGCTGCCGTATCTAAAAATACTTGACTAATTTGTTCATATCCCTCTTGTTTAGCAATTTTTGCAAAAAAAGTATATCTATTTCTTGCTTGTGATTCACCTGCAAATGCATTTACAAGACATTGTAAAGTTTCTGAATGTTCTATTTTCATTTTGTCTCTCCTTCTTTAAATAAAATACTCAAGCTTGAGAAATTTTATTATTCCCTACATGGAGAGGCAATATGGACAATATTATTAATCACAATCTCTATTCTATATATTTACCATCAAATAAATCCATGACCATTTTTTCTTGATCGGATTCTAAGCGTTCTTTATCTTTTTCCGTTTTAGGCAAAGATTGTTCTTCTTTTAAATTTTGAACAGGTGCTTGTTCGTTCGCTTTTTGTGGCGCAACTTGTTTTGGAGCTTCCACTTGTTTCACTTGCGGAGTCGGCGCAGTTGGTTGAGGTTGTTGAGTCGCTTGTGAAACAGGCTGAGGTGTAGCTATTTTAAAGTTTTTTTTTACAGACTCAGCTGTAATTTCGCTATCTCCTCCCTGCGGAAGTCTTACCATAACCGACACATTAGAATCAAACATAAGACTTGCAGCCTCTTCAAGCATTTGTTTCTTATTTGTATCATTAATTTGAGCTACTAATTTCTCGTTCTTAAATGTAATAATAACTCCATCTGGAGCAATTTTTACAGGAGTTGCCAAATTTAGCAATGCTTTAGTTGAAGGACTTTTAACATTCATCAAAAGCGCTTTCCATAAAGATTGAATATCGTTTCCGCTAGGTTTTTGCGACATTGGCGGAGGCGTAAAATCTTCTACTTGTTGCGTTTGTGGAGCTTGAGGAGTGTGCGACGCTTCTTGCCTTGCATCTTGCCTTACTTCTTGTCTCACTTGATGTCTTGTTTCAACTTCTTGAGCAGGCTGAACAGAAGGTCTGGTTTCAGCAACAGGAATCGGAGCCGGACGAGTCACATGTGTAACAGGTTGTGGACGTGCAGCCGGAGTGAAATTACCACCTTCAAGTGCTTTAACACGATTTTGCAAATCTAAAAGCGTTGAATTTTCACTCATATTTGCTAAATCAATCATACCGACTTCCAACCACAAATGCTGGTTAGAAGCTAATTTAACTTCCTTAATATAATATGTGATTCTCTCTAGCAAGAAAACAATCTGCTGAGTTTCTAAAGCTTCTTTTTGTTTACTTAATTCAGCTATTTGAGCTTCGTTAAGTCCGGTAAGTTCAGTTAATAAATCTGATTTACAGTTTTTTACAATAAGCAGATTTTTAAAATACTCAGACAAGTTTGTCAAAATTTGTAAAGGTTCATTACCTGAATTATAAATATCGTTTAATATTTCTATCGCATCATTCGGAGATGAAGAAATTATTTTGTCGCTTAATTTATTCAAAACATCAAACGAAATTCTACCTAAAACTGCGTTAACATCTTCTGACGTAATTTCTTTTGAAACGCCTAACAAGCTTAATTGGTCTAAAAGCGAAATACTATCACGCATACCACCGGCAGAGTTTTTAGCAATTGTAAATAACGCGTCATCAGAAATGTTAATTTTTTCTTCATTCGAAATATATCTCAAATGTTTTACGATATCATCAGTCGTAATTCTTCTAAAATCGAATCTTTGACAGCGACTCTTAATCGTATCTAAAACCTTATGAACTTCCGTTGTTGCAAGTATAAAAATAACATTTTCCGGTGGTTCTTCCAACGTTTTTAATAATGCGTTAAAAGCATGGTTTGTCAACATGTGAACTTCGTCGATGATATAAATTTTGTATTTTCCATGGACAGGCATGTACTGGATTTTTTCTAAAATACTTTGTGTATCTTCAACTTTTCTGTTACTTGCCGCATCGATTTCAATAACGTCGATTGGCACAGAATTCATAATGTCTAAACAGCTTTCACATTCACCACAAGGATGAATAGTAGGGCCATTTTTACAATTTAAAGATTTTGCAAGAATTCTTGCTGTGGAAGTTTTACCTGTACCACGTGGCCCTGTAAACAAAAACGCATGCGCAATTTTACCAAGCTCTATTGCACTTGTAAGTGTTTTCTTGATATGTTCTTGACCTACAAGCTTGTCGAGCGTTTGCGGACGGTATTTTCTGTATAACGGTACATAATTTCCACTCATAAGATTAGTTTAACACAAACTGAAATTTAAGTTAACTTTGCGAAAAAACGGGTTGGATTCAAAATCAAAATGATTAACTTATACCTATGGATTGCTTCGTCGCCTAAAATAATCGTTGCTCCTCGCAATGACTTTGCGTCAAGCTTCCCAATGTGCTGTCATTCTTGTATATGTTATGTAATTCGGTGATAAAAATTGAGTTAAGACTAAAATTGAACGACATTCGTGCCGCGAGCGTTTTTAGCGAGCGTGAAAGAGCAGGCTCTGCCTGCTATATCCATTTGAACTACAACCGTAAGGTTGTAGAAAATTGTGCGTAATTTCTTCTTTTTGCTTACTTTTTCTTCTTTTATCGCAATAAAGAAGAAAAAGTAAGAATTGTTTTTAAATAAAAAGTTTTTTGAAATGTCCTTTTCTTTCTCTTTATTTGCGAGGCAAAGAGAAAGAAAAGAACGAAAAGAAAGAGAAAACACGCAACAGTTTTCTACGCTCTTACGAGCGTTTAATAAAATGGATAATTAGCAAGCAGAGCTTGCACTCTGACGCTCGCTAAAAAACGCTCGCGGCGCGAATGTCGTTCAATTTAAATTGCTCTCTATTTTTTCTTACACCTTTCTCTCATTTTTATTGTATAATATTCAAATAAGGAGTTTTGGAATGTTTGAAGATTTTAACGAAGTTATATGTCTCGGTCAAGGCGGTTCGTATTCTGAAATCGCAAAAGACAAGCTGTTTAAGGCATACGATTTATTTTTATACCAACGTTCTTTGACTTCTATAAAAGAATGCATAGATTATATTGATGAAAATTGCAACGCGATAGCCGTTCTTCCGGTAGAAACAACATATAAAGGAATTATAAGAGAAACTATAGACAATTTGATTTTGACGAAAAATCAAAATATTCAAATTCTTGCTGAAACAATCGTTCCCGTAAATGATTGTATTCTATCCAAAACTACAGAATTCTACAGTCTTTCAGGACTTATTGCTAATCCAAATGCTCTAGGGAAATGCAAAAAATTTGTTAAAGACGAAATGCCAAGACAATTAAATATTGTAGTCGCAGAAAGTATGGATGAATCTGCAAGACTTTTAAATAATTATAATTTAACATATTCAATTATTGGCACACATAAAACTGCTGAAATTTATAATCTAAACATTTTAAAAGAACATATTGAAGACGATAAAGACAATAAACGCAGATTTATTGTTGTTGGTGACGCGGAAACTCAACCAACCGGTCATGATAAAACCAGCATAGTTCTATTCTTGGCTGACAGACAAGGTGCTTTGTTAGATATTGTTCAAGTGTTTGTAAAATATCATATTAATATTACACAAATTAATTCAAAAATGATGAACAACAACGCCGAAGAACAAGCTGTGTTCATTGATTTTGATGGACATAAGCATGATGAAATTATTAAACAATTGATTTCTGAACTTGAACCTTTATGTCAAAGCGCAAGAGTTATTGGTTCTTATGCAAAATTTTAGAATTTTTAGACGAAATTGTTGACAATAAAATTTGTTTAGTATAAAATGAATTTTGTCGCCGGTATAGCTCAACGGTAGAGCAACGGTTTTGTAAACCGTAGGTTGTAGGTTCGATTCCTATTACCGGCTTTTTTTATAAAGAGAAGGTTCTCTTACAGCCCTTGTGGCATTTGCCTTTGTGGCGCAGGGACTCTGCCGAACAAAAGTTGACTAAATGTCAAGTTTGCGAGAGGTAGCACTCCAAGGAGTAGGCCAAGTGTAGTTTCTGAAACATGCCTTTGTGGCGCAGGGGTAGCGCACTCCCTTGGTAAGGGAGAGGCCACGAGTTCAAATCTCGTCAAAGGCATTTTTAATGACAATTCAATATGGGTAGGTGGCCGAGTGGCTAAAGGCGACAGACTGTAAATCTGTTCACGAGAGTGTACGGTGGTTCGAATCCACCCCTGCCCACCATTTAAAAGGCTCTTTTATAAGAGTCTTTTATATTTAAAATGTGTATCCAACATCATCCAATCAAAACCAGAGTAATTAAATTATGATTAATAACGTGAATAATGCGACTAGCTTTAATGCGTCTTATATTGATAAAATCAATATTCAGAAATTAAATAGTAAAAATAAATATGTACCATATCAAGCAAATTTAGTCGAACTTAATTTGTCAGACTTAGAAGCCCTTGAAAAAATAAATAAAAAATGGAAAAATAATTGGCTATGCGGTAAATTTGTTAACTGGGCAATATCTTTACATAACTATAGTGATAGAGTTTTTGCACTTACAACACAAAAGGAAAATTTTGAAAATTTACAATCTGATGAAGTTCTGGGATTAATGAATATAGATTTACATAAAAGAAAAAGCGAATTAAACTATATTGAAACCAAACCTGTAAATCCGGATTACAATAAAGTAGGATCTTCTCTTATAAATTATGCTAAGACTTTGACTAATAGAATAAGTTTAACAGCAGGCTCAAAGAGCTTGGCTGATAAATTTTATAAACCACTTGGTTTTATTCATGAATACAAAAATAACAATGATAGATATGCTTATTGCGAATTAATTTGGCTAAAAAATGCAACGTTATTGGATAAATTCAAAATCAATTTACAATCTAAAATTCGTCTTTTTTTCGATAACTTAATTAATAAAATTTGTGATAGTAATTTTTAATGAAATAAATATCTTCAATATTATTGCTTTAATATACCATTAGCATTATATTTTAAACCATCCGGAGTTATAATAACTACTTCACCGTTTTCAATCTTCTTTATTGTTTTTGCGGCAAAAGGTTTTGCGATTAAATCGTTAATGCTATTTGGATTATTGCCGGAAAAGTTTCTCTTTAAAACTTCTTTAAATGAATTAATTACAATTCCACTTTTTAACTTCGCCCAATTTTCATCATTAATATTCTCTAATTCAAAATCGGTAATCATACTTAAATCATCTGATGTTTTATTTGTTTCATCCAAAAGTCTTGTACCGGAATCAAATCTTGTATTTCTGGCTTCTTTTATAGTTGTTTCTAACATTTCTTTAGCATAAGCCTTTGCTTTTCCATAAACAAAAGCCTGTCTTTCTGTCATCAAGTTTAAATCTGCATAAGTAACTTTTTTACAAAATTCTAATTCATCATGATATTCTTTATCAAAATCTTGATAACTCATTCCTAAATGTTTTTGAGCTAATTCTTCAATATCATAATTACTTACGGCAGGTTTTTTGTGTTCTTTTTCACCATTAGCATCTTCAATAACATATTCAATTTTATCTTTCAAATCTTGCAAAGATTTCATATCAACATCTGTTCTGGTTCTTATTTCCTGAATATCAAAATTTATAAGTTTTTCTTGCATATACGGATAATACCTGTAATTCCACCTTGGAACAATACATATATCTTGATAAGCTTTACAATCTACGAACGCATTATCAATTCCACGTTCCATTCTATATAATTTACTCTGCACACTGTCTGAAGTCTCATATGTAAGATTTGAACGCTCATAATAATCAAGTTTATTGTAGTTATCAATTAAGTTTTTTAAATCACTATCATTTTTCATATTTTGACGAGTTTTGTCCACTTGTTCAGACTTAATGTTACTTTTTTCAAAAACGTCTTCTTTTATTAAATTACGAGATTGCGACGCCATCGGTAATGAAATCAAAGTTGTCATTATTGCCGGAGCAATTAATTTTCTTGGAACAACACTAAAAATATTTAAATCGCATTTCATAAAATAATTTCCTTACATCTTTCTGTATTATATATAAAAATCATAAATAATTTTTTTTGATAGTATTTAGCAAAACTTTACAATCAAAATTTAATGATTAATTATCTTAATGTTGAATTTACATTGCATTATTAGGATTAGTATGATAATATTAAAATAGGTTAGTATTGTAATATTTATTTTATAATATGAAAATAAATCTGACTGGAATAGTATAAACATAGGATTTAAATACTACAAACTTTTGATACAGTATTAAGAGAGCAATTTAGTAGTTAGAAGTAAAATAAAGATATGCGCAAATATTTAAGAAGAAAAGAACAGAAAGTTAATATTACAGAATTAACTGCAGATGAGTTAATTATGAAAACTTTCAGAAAAAGTCCTAAAGCTCCTAAAAGAGTCGTTTTAACTCTTTTGGCATTGTTTATTGCTTTGCCGATTTTGTTTGGTGGAATGATTCTAAAGAAGATGCATTCTAACGACTTGCAAGATGTTGATTTGATTTCACTTGCATCATCACCTGCAACTGCAACTTCTGCTAAAAAGAATTTGATTTCTATACCAACAGGAACTGTAAAAGCTAATCCATTCTTGCCATACAGAGATATAGGCGGGAATTCTGTAAGTGACGTTCCAACTTATGATCTTGTAGCTCCACCGGAAGTTGTTAATGAAAATTCTGATGCAGCAAGAGTTATGGACACAATAGTTTCAGGTATTTTATATGACAAATTTAGTCCTTCAGCAATTTTAAACATTGAAGGCAATGATTACCTTGTTAAAAAAGGTGATACTGTAAATAAATACAAAGTGCTTAATATTACACAAAATAGCGTTACCGTTAAATTGGGTAGTAACACTTATTGCGCCGGCATCGGTGAAATTTTAACCGAAGGGTCAGTAAATCATAATGACGTTTCAAATTTAAGTAAAAAATTCGGAGGGGAAAGACGATGAGATATAATCATATACAAAGACTTCTGTCAGCAGCGTTATTATTAGCGTTTACGGCACCTTCAGGTCTTGCAGTTTCAACATATACTTCAACTCCAAGCGTTAATGCAACAGTTCTTTCTGGCAATGTTAAATTAACAAACAGAAACGATAAAATCACATTAAGCTTGAGAGATTCTGATGTAAAACAAGTGTTGAGAATGTTTGCCGACAAAGCCGGTATGAATATTGTTTTTCACTCATCAGTTGAAGGAAAAGTAACGTTAGATTTAGTAAATATGCCTATAAATGATGCATTTAATCTTGTTTTGCAAATTGCCGGTTTAAATTATTATACACAAAATAATACGCTAATCGTTTTAGCTAAAGATAACGCTGATAACGCATCATTTTCTAAACAAGAAATGATGGTTTTTCCTGTTAAATATGTAAGTGCAGCAAAAATTGCATCATTTTTAAATCAGAATGTATTTGGCATGAAAAAAGCAGGTTTATCAAGCGTAGATGCAGCTACTGTCAATGCTGCTACCAACGAAATTATCGTATTTGGTATGCCGTCAGATGCTGCGATTGTTCAAAAGGTAATTGATCAATTGGATAGAGAACCTTTGACAAAGACTTTTGCCGTTAACCATACAACTCCTGCTGAAATGGCAGATATGATTTGTAATATGTTGCTACCATCTCGTGGTGCACAAAATGGAAATTCAAATGGCGGCAGTTCCGGTATTATTCCGGCTTCTCCTGGAACAGGCACAACCGGTGGTGCAGCTAGTATCGAAGGTATTATGACCGGAGGAGCTGCAAGTAGTTCTTCTTCAGGAAGTAGCGATTTAAAGTTGGGCGAAGGTGTTGTAGCTTGTTCTGTATCAACAGCAAGTTCTGGTTCGTCTGTTGCTCCGTTTGACTTACAAAACCTAGCAATTTCATACTATCCTCAAAGAGGAACTGTTATGATGATTGGCGGTTCAGAAGCTCAAATGCACATGATTGAAAACTTCATAAAAACAAATGATGTTAAACAACCACAAGCATACTTAGAACTTTCTATCGTTGAACTAACTGAAGATGGTTCAAAAGAATTTACAAATAACTGGGAAATTAACTCTCCAAATTGGGGCGTGAAATTTAACGCATCAGAAGGTACAACTAGCGGTGGTAGAAAGGCAGTTCCTGGTACAAGAGATTTTATTCAAGTTGACACTTTAATTCCGAATGCAGATGGTACATTATCCAAAAAACCATCTTTTGTACCATACGAAGAATGGTATGGCAAAGGCCCTTACATTACTTGGCAAATGAACTACTTAATTCAAAACAGAAAAGCAAGAGTGCTTGCTAATCCGAAATTATTAATTACAAATGGTCAAGAATCAACTATTGATTTAACTCAAGATTATGTAGAAAAAGTAACTTCTGAATTCTTGTCATCATCTGCATCAGGAGGCACAGCAGCTTCAACAGGTGCGGTTCAAAGAACTTATACAATCGGTTCTGACCAAGGTATCAAAGTTACATTAACTCCGTTTATTTCTCCGGAAGGTTATGTAACATTAAATATTAAACCTGAATATGCTACACCGGCAGGTGAAGTAAGAACAGCGAGCGAAACCGGTTCAGGAACTGATTTGCAAGCTACATTATTGAGCAGAAGAAATCTTGATTTAAAAAATGTTAGAATAAAAGATGGTGAAACACTTGCTATAGGTGGTTTAATCCAAGAAAACGAACAGAAAACAGTTAAGAAAATTCCTGTTTTAGGTGATTTACCGGTGATTGGTTCTGCATTTAGATCTTCTTCTACAACAAAATCTAAAACTGAACTTGTAATTATGATTACACCTAAGATTATTAATGACGGAGAAGGCTCTGTTGCAGATAGTTTATAAAGATTATGTCTAATCAACTGGAAAAATTAAAAAGCAGTATTAAAAAAGAATACGTTAATAACTTTGAATTAAACCTGATGAAAACATCAGGTTTTATTCCAGTTGATAAAAGACAAGGAAAACTTTATACAATAATAAGTCAATCAAACTTAAAAGACATTGAAACTATTCGTTCAATTGTTGAAAAAAAAGTGGAAACTTATGCAGGTATGGAACCAATACCCGTAAGTGATGCAATTTTTAGTGAAGTTTATAATTATGTAAACAGTTTAATAAATTCGCCTGATGTAACTCCGCAAGCAGAAGCAAAAAAAGACGAAGTGAAGGAGATTTCTCCGGAAGAAATGCTTGTAACTATTGGATGGTTACAAAAAGACCAACTTTTAGAAGCTCAAAAATTAGCGCAAGAAAAAAAAGTTCCACTAGATGCAATTTTCTATGAAAAAGATTTTTTAACTTATGAACAAATTGTTTCTTACTTGAAAAAAAAATTTGGCGTTACTGTAATTTCTAAATCAAATATTAAAGTTGACAATTCAATATTAAAGCTCCTTCCTGATGATTTTGTCGAAAAGAAAAAGACAATTATCATGTCAATGGAAGATAATAATAAGCTTGCTGTTGCAATGGTTAATCCTAACGACAAGTATACAATTCGTGAGATTTCGCTTTCAACAGGGCGTTCATTGAATGTATATTGTATTCCTTATTTTGAATACGAACAGTATCTAAAAGAATACTTTATGCAAAAAAAAAGTGAACAAGCTGCAAAAGAAACTGAAAGAATTATTCAAAGTATCGAAGAAGAAGCTGCGCAGTTTAATAATGAAGAATCACTTTGGACACAAGTTGAAAAAGAACTTCAAGATGCAAGCGGTAATGTTGCAAAATTCGTTTATAAAATTATTACAGATGCAATTGATGCAAAAGCTTCAGATATTCATATCGAACCAAGAATAGGCTATTATGTAGTACGTGTACGTACTGACGGTATTTTGAAAAAAGTTCTCGAAATTCCCGGAAGTATAGAACAAGCTGTAATTACGCGTTTTAAGGTTCTTGCAAGAATGAATATTGCAGAACACAGAAGACCGCAAGATGGTACGTTTTCTATTAAATATAATGATAGAATGTATGATTTTCGTATAAATACACTTCCGGTTTCAGGTAAAGAAAAAGTCGTAATCCGTATTTTAGCACCAGCTGTAAGTTTAAAAGCTGCCGGTGATAAAATGGTTATTGCAGGCGCTTCTGAAACTGATATTCAAAAAATCCATGATATGGTTCAATCACCAAACGGAATTATTTTGACGTCAGGTCCTACTGGTTCCGGTAAAACAACTACGCTTTATACGATTTTGAAAGCTTTAAACAAAGAAGATGTTAATATCACTACAATCGAAGACCCGATAGAAATTAAACTTGAAGGTATTAACCAATCGCAAGTTAACCCAAAAGCTGATATTACTTTCGCTTCTTGTATGAGAGCAATTTTAAGACAAGACCCTGACATCATTCTTATCGGTGAAATCAGAGACTTTGAAACCTTAGAAGTTGCCATTTCTGCTGCTCTTACCGGACACTTAGTATTAAGCACAGTTCACACAAACTCAGCAGCTGCAACTGTTACACGTTTAATTGAGATGGGCGCAAAAGACTATTTAGTATCTTCAACTTTAACCGGTGTAATCGCGCAAAGACTTGTACGTAGACTATGTGATAAATGTAAAGAAGGATACTTTCCAACAGAAGAAGAAGTTAAACATATTTCTACAAATCCTGAAATTCAACAAAAACTTTTAAAAACAAAACTTTATAAGAAAAAAGGTTGCAAAGAATGTGGTTATCTTGGTTATACAGGTCGTTTAGGTATCTATGAAGTAATGCCTATTACAAGAGAAATCAAAAAATTAATTGCACAAGGTGCGCATGATATTGAAATTGAAGAAGCAGCAGTAGCTGCAGGAATGAAAACTCTTAAATATTCTTGCTTAAACCATATTATGGATGGTGTGACAACAACAAGTGAGTTTATAAGAGTTTTAGGTTACGCAAGTGATTAGTGAGAAAATGAGGTTTATATGCCAATATATACATATACAGCATTAAAACAAGGTAAAGAAGTTGTAAAAGGTGAAATCACTGCATCCAATTTAAAAGATGCTCGTGAAATTATCAGAAAAATGGGCTTAGTACCTACTAAAGTAAATGAGTATTCTGATGCAAAAGCTAAAAAAGCTGCAAAAATTGCGGCATTATCTTTGAGTGAAAAAATTGACTTTATATCGACACTGCAAATCTTGCTAACATCCGGTATTCCTGCTGTTGAATCTTTAATGTTCATGGAACAAGAAGCTGCAAAGAAGAAAATTCGCGATATGTCAAAAGTCTTAAAAACCCAAATTATGGCCGGTTCAACTTTTGCAGATACACTTGCAAGATATCCGCAAGTATTCGGTTATATTTTTATCGGTTTGATTAAAGCCGGCGAAGAATCCGGTGAATTGGAAAAAACATTGGGACGTATTAAAGACCTGCTTACAAAACAGGCAAACATCAAAGGTAAAGTTATTGGAACATTGATGTATCCGGCTTTCGTTGTAGTTTTGGCATTTTGTATCACAATTGTCATGCTAGTATTTGTATTCCCTGCTTTTAAGGAAATGTTTGAACAACAAGAAAAAGCATTACCACTTATTACATCTATTATGATTAATGCAGGTGATTATCTGAAAACTTATTGGTTTACAATTCCAATTTTCATAATTACATTTATTGCTTTTTGTTACATGATGGTAAATTGGAAACCCGCTAGAGAACTGCTAGATAAGTTCGTATTAAAGATTCCGCTTTTGAATAACTTAATTATGTATTCAAATTATTCAAACTTCTTATCAGTAATGAGCGTGTCTTATGACGCCGGTATTCCGATTGTAGACTGTTTGCACTTGGCTGTAATTACATTAACAAACTCTGTAATGCGTAACAAAATGAGCGGTGCAATTGTTAAAGTTCAACAAGGTTTGCAAGTATCGCAAGCTTTCAAGTCAACAAAAATTGTTCCAAAAATGCTTTTGTTTATGGTTGCAACAGGTGAACAATCCGGTCGTTTGGGTGATATGCTTGAAAAAGGTGTAAATTTCTTGGATAAAACCTTGGATGGTATTATTGATACCATGACTAAAATGATTGAACCGATTATGCTTATTGTAATTGGTAGTATTGTACTTGTAATGGCTTTGGCTTTGTACTTACCATTGTTCCAATCATATATGAGCTAAGTTGCAAAAAGGAAATAATTAATGGAAAATAACGAGATTTTAGAATTATCAACATCCGCTTGGCGCGAAAAAGTTTATATTGAAACCGCTGAATTTATCATCAAAGGTTATGTTTTCATGCCAAAAATCGGAAAACGCACAAGACTTTTGTCAGAAATTCTTAATACAAATAAACAATTTATTGCAGTTAAAAATTGTACAATAGAATCAAAATTATTTCCTCAACGTGCAATAGAAACTCATGATTTCTTGCAGGTTAATATTTCGACAATTTTAATTATAAGGCCAATAAATGAAGACTAAAACCTATGTTATAACAGGCTCTGCTTCCGGAATCGGACGCGCGCTTTTGGAAAAATTAGCGAAAGAGAATGTGGTTTTTGCAGGTTATAGAAACAAAGACCACGAAGAAAGTTTAAAGGCAATTTCGCCTAATATTTATCCGTTTTATATAGATTATTCAAAACCTGAAACAATACGTTTCGCGACAGAATATTTGGTTTCTAAATGTACCAAAATTGATACTCTAATCAATATTGCAGGTTGCGTTGTTGCAGGGCCTGTAGAACGCATTGAAATGAATGAAATTCGCAGGCAATTTGATGTAAATGTTTTCGGGCATTTAGAATTTACACAAAGACTCATGGATTTATTAGAAAGCGGAAAAATTATAAATATAAGTTCTATGTCGAGCTTTGGAATTTTTCCGTTTATTTCACCATATTGCGCGTCAAAACGTTGCTTAGATATGTTCTTTAATTCTTTATTGTTGGAAAATAAAAAGAATATTAAAGTCGTGTCGATTAAACCAGGAGTTATCTCAACTCCTTTGTGGGGTAAATCTGTAAGCGAAAATTCAAAGTATTTCGATAATTGTAAAGGTTATGAAAAAGAAATGCGCTTTATGATTACAAATGCTCAAAAAAATGAGAAAAAAGGCTTGCCTGTTGAAAAAGTTGTGGATGTAATTTTAAAAGCAGATAGAGCAAAAAATCCAAAACTTTCTTATACTGTTGGCAAAGACGCTTTTATAGCAAGCCTTGTTTCAAAACTTCCTCAATCATTACAAAATTCACTTGTTAAATTCGGCATGAAATCCAGAATTAAATAGAATTAACCAATTAACTCTTTAATTCTCTTCAAATCTTCAAGCATAAAATATCTTGGACTACCTTCTTCTAATGAATGATATCTTAAAAGATATGAAGGGTGAAAAATTGGAATACATTTGCGAATTTTACCACCAATTTCTATTTCCAAAACTTCACCTCGGATTTTCGATATTGCAACTTTTTTATCATAAAAAGATTTAAGCGCCGTAGCTCCACAAAAAATTATAATCTCCGGATTAATAATTTCTATTTGTTGAAGCAAATAGTTTTCACAAAGCTTCTTTTCTTCATCAGAAGGTACGCGATTTTTAGGCGGTCTACATTTTACCGTATTAATTATATATAAATCCTTTTCTCTTGAAATTCCTGCTTTTTCTAAAAACTCATTTAAGAGTTTTCCAGCTCTACCTACAAAAGGAGTTCCTGTTTTATCTTCATTTTCACCAGGAGCTTCTCCTATAAGAATAGCACGTGCTGTTTCAGGATTTCCGTCTGAAAAGACTATATTGTTTCTGGTTTCGCCCAAAACACATTTTTTACAGTTTAAACATTCTTGTTTCAATTCATCTAATTTTTTTGATTTCATACAACCCTCACCTTGAAAAATTCTAAAAATAGGTTAAAATAAGAATACAGGCAAGGGTAATGCGGATACCCTTCCCCGCAGTCCTAATTAAAGGACTTTGAGTGAAAGAACTATTGCTAGTATTAGCAGTAGTTCTTGTGCATTGACTTCAACAAACATTTTGCCCTCCTTTCTATGTTGATAGTCAAAATGTGTTAAAATCTTTAGCCCATATTCTTTTTTCAATTTTACAATTCACCTATTTTTTATTTTATACTACTTTCACCTTGAAAAATTCTAAAAATAAGTTAAAATAAGTATACAGGCAAGGGTAGCTGTAATACCCAAGCCCGCACCCTAATTAAAGGGTTTGTAGCCAAAGAACTATTGATATTAGTATCAGTAGTTCTTTTTCGCTGATTTTAATTAACATGCGACCTCCTTTCGTATTCAGAAAAATCAGCAAATGTTTATTAAAATCTTTAGCCTGTATTCTATTGTCAATTTTACAATTCGCCTATTTTCATTTCATACAACTCTCATCTTGAAAATTTCTAAAAATAGGTTAAAATAAGAATACAGGCAAGGGTGCCGCTTACACCCAGACCTGCGTCCTAATTAAAGGACTTTTGTTGCGAGAACTATTGCTAAGATTAGTAATAGTTCTCTTTCGGTGATTTTAACTAACATTTAAACCTCCTTTCGTGTTAGTGAAAATCAGCAAATGTTTATTAAAATCTTTAGCCTGTATTCCATTTTCAATGTATGAGAACAATTGTATCAAAAATTTACAATTTTATCAATACATTTACTACTTTGTAATATACGACATTACAATCTTTCAAAATCTATTGCGCCATGTTTACAAATAGGGCAGATGTAGTCAGCAGGTAAATTTTCACCTTCATAAATATAACCACAAATTTTACATATCCAACCTTTTTTTACTACATTTTCCTGTTTTGGTTTTACAAAATTTTGATAATAATCATAAGTTGCGGATTTATCATCCGACAAACTTTCTGCCGCAACTAATTGTGCTATAAATAACGAATGAGTGCCCAAATCAACTTCTTGTTGAACATAAGCAGAAATATAAGCATTCGTACCTTTTGTTACGTAAAAAACACCATTTGGGCTTCTTTTTGCATCTGCAAATGAAGCAAATTTGTCGACTTCTCGCCCAGATTGATACCCAAAGTGCTTATAAATATCAAAATCTGCATTTTCAGAAAGGATTGAAAGATTGAACTTTTTTGTTTTTTGAATCATCTCATTTGTATAATTCTTTTTGTTTACTGCAATTGCAATTTGCAACGGTTCTGATGTTACTTGCATTACTGTATTAATAATGCATCCGTTATCTTTTGCATCATCTTTTGCAGTTAAAACATAAAGTCCGTAACCGAGTTTGAACATTACACTCGTATCCATCGAAATTCTCCCTTTGTTAATTTATAATCTGGCGTTTTTTGGTACTACGGTAACTCCGCCTTCTGAAACATAAAAACCACGCGCAATATCAGCTTCTCTATCTACGCCGATTTTTGTATAAGGCGGAACATCGACATTCTTATCAATAATTGCCTTTCTAATTTCAGAATATCTGCCAATATTAACATTTTCCATTAGGATACTGTCTGATACTTGAGAATAACTGTTAATTTTAACTTTCGGCGAAAGTACGCAACGCGAAAGCATACCACCTGATACAATACATCCTTCTGAAACCATTGAATTAGTTGCCATACCAACTCTATCACCTTGTTGCCAAATGAACTTTGCAGGTGGGTAATTGTAATTAAAAGTTCTGATTGGCCATTCTTTTGAATACAAATTCAATTCAGGTTCGTAATCAAGTAAGTCCATATTAGCTTGCCAATATGCGTCTATACATCCGACATCACGCCAATATCCTTTTTCTTTTTTAGTAATTCCAGGGAAGTGGTTTTCATTAAAATTATAAATAAAAATATTTTTACCTTGATTTAAAAGCATTGGAATTACGTTTTTGCCAAAATCGTGATTTGAAGTTTCGATTTTTGCATCTTCTTCTAATGCATCCAATAAAATTTGTTTATTAAAAATATAATTTCCCATAGAAGCCAAACACATATTTGGATTGTTTGGCATAGCTTTTGGTGGAGTTTGAGGTTTTTCAACAAAACCTGTAAGTTTCCAATTTTCATCAACTTCTATGATTCCGAATTCATGCGCTTCTTCAATCGGAATCGGAATGGCTGAAATTGTCAAATCAGCATTTCTTTCTTTATGAAAGTCGAGCATTTGTCCAACATCCATTTTGTAAATATGGTCGCCACCGAAAACACAAACATAATCAGGTTCTTCATCTCGAATATGAAATATATTTTGATAAACAGCGTCAGCAGTACCTTGATACCAAGCTCCGCCGGTTCTCATCTGAGCAGGAACTAAATCTACATATTGGTTCAAAAATGGCGATAGAACCCAACCTTTTGAGATGTGTTTGTTCAAAGAATCTGATTTATACTGGGTTAAAACTTTTATTTTGAAGAAACCGGAGTTTATAAAATTATTCAAAACAAAATCAATAATTCTGTATCGGCCACCAAACGGAACTGCTGGTTTTGCTCTATCTTGTGTAAGCGGAAACAGTCTCTTACCTTCTCCACCGGCTAAAATCATTACCAATGCATCATCTATTGACATATAACCTCCTAATTTCTCTATACGTTTATTTTATCAAATTTTAAAGCATATTTCACTCATTCTTTCGGATGGTTATCTTAATAAAATTTGTTACAATTATTTACCCGAAAGCCCCTTTGTTTATTATATGATAGAGAAGTAAGAATTAAAAAGGAGGAAAGATGGAAGGTTTAATGAGCTTGATACATTCGCATGCGATTCCTGTATCAGCAGCTATACTTCTAGTCGCTTATGTATTTATTGCGACAGAAAAAATACCTAAAGTTACTGTTGCTCTTTTGGGTGCAGCTTTAACTTTGATTTTAGGACTTTTAGGTCAAGACAAGTTAGTAAATGGTGAATTCGATTTAGGTTATTTTATTAACTTTGTTGATTTTAACGTAATATTCTTACTTGTTTCAATGATGATTATTGTATCAATTGCAACAAGAAGTGGTATGTTTAACTGGATTGCCAACGAAATGTTGAAGATGACAAAAGGTAAACCAAAATTAATTTTAATTTCTTTGGCATTTTTTACAGCTATCGTTTCAGCGTTCTTGGATAACGTTACAACAGTTATTTTGATTATGCCTGTAACTTTTGTAATTGCAAAAGAATTGGATATCAACCCAATTCCATTCTTGATTACAGAAATTTTAGCATCAAACATTGGTGGTACAGCAACTTTAATCGGTGACCCACCAAACATTATTATTGGTAGCGCTGCAGGTCTTTCATTTATGGCATTCATAAAAGAATTGACAGGTATTGTATTTGCTATCTTGATTGTGAACGTTGGAATTTTAGCATTCATCTTTAGAAAACAACTTGTTGCTTCTCAAGAAAAAATGGACAAAGTTGCAAAATTAGACAACTCAAAAACTATTACTGACAAAGCATTAATGATTCGCTCAGGCGTAGTATTATTACTTGTAATCATCGGCTTTATGCTACACGATATTACACACATCCAAACTTGTGTAACAGCAATGGCCGGTGCAGCTTTCTTGTTATTATTTGAAAAACCACAAAAAATCTTTAATGAAGTTGAATGGAATACAATCTTCTTCTTCATCGGCTTGTTCATTATTATCGGTGGTTTGGAACACGCCGGCGGTATCAAATTAATGTCAGAATGGTTGCTTAATGTAACTCACGGTTCACAAAAAGCTACTGCTATGATTATTCTTTGGGCTTCAGGTATTTTATCAGGTATCATTGATAACATTCCTTACACAGCTACAATGTCACCATTGTTGGTTGAAGTTCAAAAAGTTATGGGTGGCGATTACACATTCCCACTTTGGTGGTGCTTATCTTTAGGTGCTTGCTTAGGTGGAAACATGACAATTATTGGTGCAGCTGCAAACGTTATCGTATCAGAAACAGCAGCTTCAACCGGTCATCCGATTAAATTTATGTACTTCTTAAAATATGGCGTGTTAGTAACATTTACATCATTGATTATGAGTACAGTTTATATTTGGTTGAGATTTTTAACTTAGTTAAAATTAATAATTAATTAAAATGGCGAAGAAATATTAATTTCTTCGCCATTTCTTTAAAAATTATTCTTTAGCCTCTCTAAATTCTTCATCCGCCTCTTCTTCAATACGCTTAATCTCTAACTCTTCTTTTTCGTCATCTGTATCTTCTTCTAAAATATCTTTTGCAGATTTTTTATGTTTTTTTGAATTTAAAACAGATGCAACATTAGACATTGCTAGTGAATTCAATGTTGCTCGTAATAATGCACTTCTATCTACATAAGGCTCATTATAGTAGCCTTCTCCTTCCTCCTCGCCTTCTGGCGGAGGAAGATACATGGCTTCTGAACCATATTTTTCTTGGCTCATTTTTGCCGCAGTACCGGAAGGATCTCCACTTTTGAAATTGAAAGCCCCGCCGATTCCATAAAAACCTGCTGACCTATTATCTACCACTTTAAGACCTCGTATTTAAGAATAATATAACTCTATTATAATTATCCTCATAGCATAATATAACCTCTAAAAAGATTATTTGCTAGTTTGTAACAGAATTGTTACAAAATTATTTCAACATCAACACTTTGATAAGCGCTAATAATACCTTCTATGGTTTCTTTTTATCTTCCTAAAAAATTCTGTTTATTAAGTACTTAAAAAATGAATTAAAAAATTATACACAACATTGTTATATTCAACAAAATATGATATTATTTATATATACACAAATTAAGAGAGTTTATAATAATGCAACATAATATATTAAGAGATTCCAATGTAACAAAAATATATTTAATGTACGTAGATGCCGGCACAAGAAAAAAAGTTCAAGTAAAACTACGTTTTATGGATGCAAAAGAATGTTATTTTGCAACTCCAACTCCAAGAGGTTTTGTCAAACCTAAACGTAAAATTCCTGCTGAATTAAATGTATACACTACAGACGGCGTTTATAAAACAAAAGTAACTCTTTTGGATTCTAATATGTCATTGAACGAAGTTATGTACGAAGTTTCAATTCCTAACAAATGGGATTTTGTTCAATTACGTTCAAGTTCAAGAAAAGAAGTTGAGCTTCCGATTGAAATTACATTCAATGACGGCTTTAAAATCACAACAACTACTCGTGATATTTCATTGGGCGGAATTTCATTTGTTTCAAAAGAACCTTTTAACAGTATCTACAAAAAGATTTCCTGTATTTTAACACTTACGCTTCCACAAAAGGTTTTAATAAATTTTGCAGATGGAAAGATGACAACAGAAGCTAAATTTGTCAGAGAATCTGAACCAAATGATTTTGGAGAAGTCTTATACAGCTTTAAATTCTGTAGCATAAAACCTGATGATGAAGAAGTTTTGAAAAATTATTTATTACGTTTAGATTTTTAATTCTAATTCTTAATTTGACTTTACTAAAATTTGAACTAATAATATTATATACACAAGCGAAGGTATTTAGATGAAATTAGTAAACAGACTTAAAGTTTTTGAACAAAAGTATGTATTTTTGAGATGGGCGACAGGAGCGGAGTACGGTAAAGTTGTCTATGTTGGAGATGATTACATTGAGTTTAATATTATAGATATGGACACAATGGAATACAGAGAAACAACTATTATTAATTCAAGCTTAATACTTGAAGCGATTTTTGGCGGGCCGGATATTGCGCGAATTGTCGCAGAAATATCATCAATGTTACCAGATTCATAGTTAGTAAAAAAATAATATACACTAAAAAACATCTCTCTAATAGAGAGATGTTTTTTAGTATACCATCACTTCTTAATAATTCTTAATTTCATTAAGAAAAATGAACACCAATAAAATTAACCTTTTCCATTCAATTATGTAACGATTTGTAACAAGTTAGATAAAAACCCTAAAGTTTTCAAAAAAAATGCCGATAACAAATATGTAAGCAAAAAGAAAACAAAAAGCAAAACAAAACATTGTGTATAGCAGTTGATTTTAGAGGTATGGTATGGACGAACATGAAGCATTAATTGAATATTCAGAGATGACAACATTCAACTTCAACTCTGAAGAATTTCAAAAAGTTAAAAAGGATTATTTAGAATGCAAAAAAGCAGCAACAAATTTTGCATGGCTTTTATCAAATTTTATTAGTCGATTCAAGCCGGAAAAAAACTAATTAAGGAGTATCAATGAATAAAAAAGAATACAACAATAAATGTTTTTCTCCAAGTTGGATTGAAATCGATTTGGATGATGTAAATACAGTCAATAAGGAGGTTAATCAATCAGAACAAGTTCGTCAGCACACAGTTAAGGAGGAATGCCTAGAGAGCAAACGACGTAAAGATTTAAATACATTATTGAGAGAGCTTGACGAAATCAAGCAAAATATTGAAAAAGTTGCAGAAAAGCAGCATAGGTTGGCAAATTTAATGAGTTTTTACACAGGCGAATTCGCACGATAAACTCTATAATGTCCAATTGAATATTTAACAAAAAGACGGTAGTTATGAGATGCCGTCTTTTTTGTATGAAATTTCATCTAAATTCATTAAATGACTTTTATTAAATTACTGTTATAATATATGATTATGAAGAGAATTTTAATTTTACTATTTTTCATATTAACTACAACTGCCGTACTAGCAGAAGAATTCACATTAAGCGCAGGAGTTGTAATAAATGATATTCCAAAAGCTTTTTTTGGTAGTTGGCGCATAAATGCAAAACTTGTTGATACAAACAGTTATGGCACATTTAAACCAACAAGCATAGATATGTGGAATTTATCAAGAGTAGGCGATAGAATAATGCTGTCAAATCCTTTTAGCGGTGCTAATGCAGAAATCTCTGTTAAAGCTGTTGAAGGTAACATTATAGTATTTTCTAAAAAAGCACCTTATGACAATAAAATTCTAACTGATACAGTAACATTAAGACTTTCTGACAATACTTTTTCGGGCATAAACGATTTAACTTTAGAATCTTTTTCACTTGTTGATAATCATCTTATGAAAACTGAACATGCCAAATACAAAATAAATGGTGAAAAAATTTCTGGTGAAAGTATTTTACATTAATACTATTTCTTAAAAATAAAAAATACAGCAAGAATTATAAATACAAAACCTATTAAATAATTCCATTTAAATTGTTCTTTTAAATACAAAACAGAAAAAAACGAAAAAACTGTTAAGGTAATAACTTCTTGTATTGTTTTAAGTTGAACCGCATTATAACAATTATAACCAATTCTATTTGCCGGAACTTGAAAACAATATTCGAAAAATGCAATTCCCCAACTCACAAGAATTACTAACAATAATGGCAAACTCCTAAAACGCAAATGCCCATACCAAGCAAATGTCATAAATATATTAGAAATTAGTAATAATAAAATCGGTAGTACATGTCTCAACATAATAATTATTGTAATACAAAAATTTTTTTAACTCGTTGTAATAAAACTTTTTATATTATATAATTAGGGCAACGAAGAGATGAGGGAAAACTAATGGAAACTTTAAACAAAAATGAAGGTTTAATTACTCAAATTATCGGCCCGGTAATTGACGTAGAATTTGCGCAGGGCGAACTTCCTGAGATTTATACCGCTTTAAAAATTTATAACGAAGACGGTGCTTGCACAGTTGCAGAAGTTCAACAAATGCTTGGTTCAAACCGCGTAAGAACAGTTGCAATGTCATCAACTGACGGTCTTAAAAGAGGCATGAAGGTTATCAATACCGGCGAACCTATCAAAATTCCTGTTGGTAAACCAATTTTAGGCAGAATTTTGAATGTAATCGGTGAACCTGTTGACAAAATGGGCGATATTCAAACTAATGATTATCTTCCAATTCACAGAGAATCACCAAAGCTTGTTGATCAAAATACAGATATCGAAATCTTAGAAACCGGTATTAAAGCGATTGACCTTATTCAACCATACCAAAAAGGTGGTAAGATTGGTCTATTCGGTGGTGCAGGTGTTGGTAAAACCGTTTTGATTATGGAATTAATCCACAATATCGCATCTGAACACTCAGGCGTTTCAGTATTTGGCGGTGTTGGTGAAAGAACTCGTGAAGGTAACGACTTGTGGAACGAAATGAAAGAATCAGGCGTTATCGACAAAGTTGCACTGATTTACGGTCAGATGAACGAACCACCTGGAGCAAGAATGAGAGTTGGTCTTTCAGCTTTGACTGCTGCTGAATACTTCAGAGATTTCTCTAAACAAGACGTACTTTTGTTTATTGATAACATCTTCAGATTTACTCAAGCAGGTTCAGAAGTATCAGCTCTACTTGGTCGTATGCCATCAGCAGTTGGTTATCAACCTACATTAGCAACAGAAATGGGTGAATTGCAAGAACGTATTACATCAACTAAAGACGGTTCTATTACATCAGTTCAAGCGATTTATGTACCGGCCGATGACTTAACAGACCCGGCTCCGGCTACAACATTCTCTCACTTGGATGCTTCAACCGTACTTTCAAGACAAATCGCTTCTTTGGGTATTTATCCTGCTGTTGATCCATTGGCTTCAAATTCAAGAGTTCTTGATCCAAATATTATTGGTGATGAACATTATGAAGTTACAAGAAAAGTTCTTGAAATTTTACAAAAATATAAAGAACTTCAAGATATCATTGCTATCTTGGGTATGGACGAATTATCTGATGAAGATAAAGAAACCGTAAACAGAGCAAGAAAAATTCAGAGATTCTTATCTCAACCATTCTTTGTTGCTGAACAATTCTCAGGTATCCCAGGTAAATACGTTAAACTTGAAGATACAATCAGAGGCTTCAAAGAAATTATTGAAGGTAAACACGACGACTTGCCGGAACAAGCTTTCTACATGGTTGGTACTATTGAAGAAGCTGTTAAGAAGGCGAAAACTTTGCAATAGAGAATTAAAAGCAAATTTTGAAAAAAAATTAACAATGGAAAATTGAAAGTGGAAAATGGAAAATTGTTTTAAACATTTATTAATTTTAAATAATTCAATATTAAACGTATTATATTAAAAAATGTAGGGTGCAATTTTTTGCACCAAATAAATAATTTTCCATTTTCAATTATCCATTTTCCATTAAAACAATATTTGTTTTGGAAGGTATGCAATGAACTTAAAAATAATTACTCACGAACGAATAGTTTTTGAAGGCGAAGTTGATGAACTCGTGCTTCAAACTACAGGTGGACAAATCGGTATTTTGAAAGACCACGTTCCACTTACAACCGCACTTGATATCGGTGTTACGAAAGCAAAAATTGGCGAAAAATACAAATATTTTGCAACAATGGGCGGAATTTTCCAATTCAAAGACAATGTTGCAACAATTTTGACTGATGTTTGCGAAGACGGTTGTGATATCGACGTAACTCGTGCAAATGATGCAAAACATAGAGCAGAAGCTCGTTTGGCTGATAATGATGCGAAAATCGATGCAGAACGTGCGCAAGCAGCATTAGCTCGTTCTCTCGCAAGATTGAAAGCAGCATTAAATAAATAATTAAATAATTAAATAAAATGAAAAGAGGATAATAAATCCTCTTTTTTTCTCTTATAACTTTTATAAATATTTATATAATCTGATTTATTTTTTCTTTTCTGCTAATTCACTATCCATTCTCAAGAAAACAGGATTGATATTTTCTTTATCAATTAAATGTCCTGCTTTTAGGCTGTTGCAAGTGATATCATCCAATTTAACGCCTAAATCGTAAGACAATTGTTCAGCCATAGCTTTTGCAATATTTGGACAGTATGGATAAATTAATGACGCAATAACAGTCATAACTTGTAATACGTTAGTTAAAACAACACCGCATTTTTCCATGTTACCTTCTTTAGCCAAAGTCCAAGGCGCATTGTCTGTAACATATTTATTTGTAACGTCAACTAATTCAATAATTTTTTGAGCAGCTTCCTGAACTTCAAAATAATCGAAGTGATGTTTTACTTCTTTAACAGTTTCTAAAGCTTTTTCCGCTAATTCGTTTTTACCCAAAAATTCAGGTTTAATATCACCATCAAAATACTTAACAAGCATTGAAAGAGTTCTATTCAATAAGTTACCCATTGAATTTGCAAGGTGAGCGTTAACTTTTTCCTTGAAATCCAAGTCAGAATAATTACCGTCTTTTCCGCAAGGTGCAGCAGACGCCATATAATATCTGAATGGGTCCGGAATATCAAGATTGAAAGCTTCTAAAACGCTTGTTGGAGAAATTACGTTACCTAAAGATTTTGACATTTTTGTTTGGTCTATAGTAATCCAGCCATGTGCCAAAATGTGTTTAGGAAGTGGTAAATCTAAAGCCATAAGAATTGCTAACCAGTAAATGCTGTGGAATTTCAAGATATCTTTTCCGATAACTTGAACATCAGCAGGCCAAAGCTTTTCAAATTTTTCGTCGCTTCCATCAGGGTCATAACCAATTGCTGTAATATAGTTTGAAAGCGCGTCAATCCAAACATAAATAACTTGTGAAGGGTCATCTAAAACAGGAATACCCCAACTTACATTTGTATTTACACGAGAAACCGAAATGTCTTCAATATTTTCTAACTGATTCAAAACTTCATTTGCGCGGAATGAAGGAATTATAAAATCAGGATTTGATTTGATGTGCTTGATAATTGCGTCTTTGTATTTTGTTAATTTAAAGAAATAGTTTTCTTCTTCAACAACTTCAGGTTTCTTTTGGTGGTCAGGACAAAGTCCGTCTTCTGTTAAATCTTTTTCGTTCAAAAATGCTTCACAACCTGAACAATAAAGACCTGTATAAGAATGTTTATAAATATCACCTTTATCTAGAAGTTTTTTGAAAATCTTTTGAACAACTTTTTCATGTTGTTCATCAGTTGTTCTTATAAACTGAGAATAATCAACATCAAGAGCTTTCCAAGCTTCTTGAAATTTTTGTGCATTCATATCGCAAAATTCTTTTGGTGAAACACCTTTTTCCGCTGATGTTTTTTGAATTTTAATACCGTGTTCATCAGTTCCTGTTAAGAAATAAGTATCTTCACATCTTTGAGTATAATGTCTGTAAATAACATCTGTAAGAATTTTTTCATAAGCGTGTCCAATGTGTGGCGCGCCATTTACGTAGTCAATTGCAGTCGTTGTATAAAATTTTGCCATATCTTAAATCCTCTTTATTATTCAATTAAGTCGATTATAGCACAAAAAAATATGATTTTTGTACGATTATATTAATAAAAAAATTTATTTACTAGCAAATTTAATTTTTACAAGTTTTATAAAAAATACTATGATACAAAATAACATTTCCTCAATAAATTTCGGTGCTAAATATCTTAAAACCGTTGATATCAAAAAATTAGACAAACAAACAGGACAATTTTATCCTGCACAAGCTTCGTTTGTTGAATATGATCCAAAAAATTTACATGATTTAAAAACATTAGTTAGGACTTCTCATAATTGGAAAAAAGGATTATTTGTACATGTTATAGCTCAAAAAGCCGGATATTTAACGCAAAATTTACTACCTCCTCAACATAACAAAATTTATATATTAACTTCGCAGAATGATAATTTTAATAAAATTCATGCAAAATATATACTAGGTTTAGCAGATATAGAAAAATTACCTAACGGAAAAGATGAACTTGAATATTTTGAAGTAAATCCTAAACACAAACACGGAAGCGAAAATCGTGAATATAAAAATATTGGAGAAGCTATGATGAATGAATTAAAAAATTTATGTAAAAAATCTATAAGCTTATATTCTTCAAGCGAAGGCACAAAATTTTATGAAAAAGAAGGTTTCAAAATAATTGACAAATCTTTTCTAAAATATATTTGGAGAAAATAAATATGATAACAAATTATACAAATACACCTAATTTTAAAGCTAAATTCATTGATAAAACGCAAGTTAAAAAATTAAATAAAGTTACAAAAAAATACGAAAATATTGAAGCATCATTTTTAGAATTTGATCCAAAGAACAAAAAAGATTTAAAAACATTAAAAGATTTATCTATTTATTGGAACGAATCTTCTTTTGCTTGGGATATCTGTGAAACCGCTAAAGCAATAGTAGAAAATTTTATAAATCCTAATACAAATAAAGTTTATATACTTACAAAACAAAAAGATAATTTTAAATCTTTAAAATATAATGATGTTTTAGGTTTAGCAGATGTTGAAAGCAAAGAAAACAATATCGGAGAAGACATTTTAGAAATTCATAGACTACAAGTTGATCCTGAATTTGCAATAAATAATAACAATTTAAATAAAAAAATACCTGAAATTAAACATATTGGAACTGAAATATTAAACATCTTAAAAAAGTTTAATAAAACTATTGAATTAAACTCTGTTAGTTCTGCACTTGATTTCTACGAAATTAACGGATTTAAAAATATAAATGAAAATCCTCTAAATTTGCGTTGGAGACCTTAAAATACTAAACTGTATGCATTTTTTCAAAAATGCCTTTTTTCTGAACCCAAACTTCAACTTCTAATCTATTACCTTCTTCAATCAAAGCATTTTTTAAATCTTTAAAATTTAATTCAGAATGTTCAATATCGCATAACATGAACATTACAAAATGTCCTTGCATCAATGTTTGCTTGATATCTTCTATATTAACTTTATGTTTAGAAAGAACTGCCGAAATACTTGATACAATACCAACTTTATCAGAACCTGAAACTGTAATAATAATTTTGTAATCGTCCATTTTTACTCTCCTATAATTTATACTCTAATTCTAGCATGAAATTTTTATTTTTAGTGTTAAAATATCTCTATCAAATCTATAAAAAGGAGAGTTTATTATGAAAAAAATATTATTAGCAATTTTTGCATTTTGTATCTGTGTATCCTCAGCATCTGCTTATACATATATAAAAGAAAAAGAACATATTTTTTATAATCCTGAAAATTCAAGTTGGGCAACTAATCAACAAACAAATAATGATATTCAACTTAAAAACAAATCATTCATAGGTTCAGGTGGATTTGTAGAATATTATTACAAAGACAAAAAACTTGCAATCGGGCCTGAAACTAACATCGGATTTATACATGATGGAGAATTTATAGGTATAAATTCTCAAGAATTGAAATTTTACAAATACGTTTATGAAAACAACAAATTTGTAGCCAAAGAATTAAATGTAGATGAAATTCAAGAACTTTATCCGGATTACAGTATTATCAGAGTTTCTGACTTCAAAAACAACGAAATTACAATTTACAAAAAATTCTTTTCTAAGAAAAATATTTTATTGTTAAATGATACAAATCAATCATTTTACAAATACAACTACAAACCGGCTTCTGTATGTCCTGAATACATCAAACCGTTTATAAGACTTTCTCACGCAGGTAAAATTGTATTCTCTCACTACGGAGATGATACAAAAGAATCACCTGCTTTAAAAATTTATGTAATAAATGAATTTTAAATACATCTGTTATTTTTTTCTAAATGCAAATTTTTTAAAAAATATGTAAGTAAATATTGCTGCAACAAAAGTAGCAACTATTTGTGCTATAAAAACATTTAAATGTAAAATTTTAACAATAAATTCTAATAAACCTGCATTTATTAAATAACTGAAAAACCACGTAGTACAACATTTTAAATATTCTTTTATCCAATTTCCGTTTGCTTGAAAAACAAGAAATTTTTGAGTTGTATATGATACTACAGATGAAATTGTCCACGCTAAAGCAAGCGCAATTTGATAAGCGCTATCGCCCAAAATTAAACAAAAAATTGAATATATCAAATACGAAACGCCGGCATTAAATCCGCCAATTATTAAAAAGCGAATTTTATCGGATAAATTGAACCAATATTTTTTCATATCAATTATGCTTCTGTAAATCTACCCATTTTACGGAATTTATTGTATCTTTCATTTCTTAATTCTTCAGAAGATTTTTTAGAAAGTTCATCAAGCGCATTTATAATTGATGATTTCATATTATTAGTAACTTCAGCATAATCAGTATGCGCGCCGCCTAAAGGTTCAGGAATTTCTTCATCAATAATATCGAATTCCAACAAATCTTTAGAAGTGATTTTCAAAGCTTCTGCAGCATCAGCAAATTTTGCCGCATCTCTCCAAAGAATTGAAGCACAACCTTCAGGAGAAATTACTGTATAGTAAGCGTGTTCAAGCATCATTACTCTGTTTGCAACAGCTAAACCTAAAGCACCACCGCTACAGCCTTCGCCTGTGATGATAGAAATAATCGGCACATTTAATTTTGCCATTTCTCTTAAGTTAACCGCAATCGCAACACCTTGACCTGTTTCTTCTGCTTTAATTCCAGGATAAGCCCCCGGAGTATCAATCAAAGTTACAATCGGTAAATTGAATTTGTTTGCATGGTTAAACAACCTTAAAGCTTTTCTATAACCTTGCGGT